>CAMGAM010000015.1 GCA_946007485.1 uncultured Mycoplasmatota bacterium | reverse complement strand
CTCTCATGAAAATTATCTATTAAAAGTTTTGATAATTTTCCTGGTTCTTCCAATATAATTGAAAATGCCTCTCTACATAAATGAGCCATCTTTTCCCCGTATTTTTTTCTAATTACCTTTAAATCATCAACCATATAAACCACCAATCACGCATATATTTTACCACATAAATTAAAACTTTCCTAAATATTTAACTATTTATTGACACTATCTCTAATAACTTTAAACTAACCCATCCATAATATGAATACTCAAATCATACTTATTATCATCTTTATCAACAAGTAAATACCTATCTCTATTCTTTTCAACTACCAATAATATTTTTATTATCTTCCACCCCTTCCATTACTTTTATTTTTTTCTTCTATTTCAGACAATATTTTATATCTTAATTTTTTATTACTAATCAAGAAAAGATCACTGACTGTTTCTAAGTTTGGTGCATATAACTCTTGAAGAAATTCATTACAACGTAAGAAAGCATATCCGACTGTTGTTAATTTTGGTAAACTTAACTCTCGAAGAAATTCATTCCAATACAAGAAACAATTACCTACTAATGTTAAGTTTGGTAAACTCAAATCTTCAAGCACAGCATTATCCTGCAAAAAACCATCACCTACTATTGTCAATTTAGGAGCACGTAATTTTTGAAGCGAAAAATTAGATAATAAGAAACCATTACCTACAGTTGTTAAAATAGGCACAATTAATTTTTGAAGGTAATTATTATGATACAAGAAACTATCACCTACTGCTATTAAGTTTGGTAAACTTAACTCTTGAAGAGATTTATTATAAAATAAGAAATTATCACCTATTTCCTTCAAGTTTGGTAAATTTAAGTTTTTAAGGGAATTATTACAAGACAAGAAATAATCATCAACTGTTTCTAAATTTGGTGTATATAACTCTTGAAGAGATTCATTACAACGTAAAAAAGCATATCCGACTGTTATTAATTTTGGTATATATAACTCTTGAAGAGATTCATTACAACGCAAGAAACCATCACCAATACTATAAATATAATCCATTTTAAGCGATATCATTTTACCATCTTTATCAACTAAAATTTCTAAATATTCATTATTACTTCCTAATATTGTTATCTTTTTACCATTAGGAGTATTTTCTACATCTATTTTTGTTATCTCTTTTATTAAATCACAAAAGCCATCTGTAAAATGAGCATTATCATACATACTAATACTTCTATTATTCTTAAACATATCTATGATAAAATAATCAATTATCAAATATCTACTCTTATCATACTTTTTTACTTCAAAATTATCAATAATTATATTATCAGGACAATAATATACATTATTTATTTCATAATTATATCTATAAAACTTCCCATCATTTGCTCTAACATAATTACTAATTTCAAATCTATTATTTTTATATTTTTGAATTATCCCTTTATACTTTTCAAATGAATTTGTTAATCCAGGAATTATATTATCTAAATTATTCGAAAAAGTAGCATCTGGATTTTTTACCTTGTGATTATATCTATTCTTTATTGATAACGTATTTGTTCCATCTTTTTCAAATTGAATACTTATTACTGATGTTCCATATTCATCTTGTCTAGTTGGATTCTTAAAATCTTCTCTTTTTATGTCATCTACATTTTTCTTAACTGCAAAGAATACTCGACAACTCTTTAATCTTCCACCATTAAAAGTACAAAGAGCTTCTCCCTGAGCATAATACTTCTTATAACTCTGAATATCTTCTTCACTATAACATTCAAATAGATTATAACCAGCTTCTGCCATTAGTTCTTCAGGTGTTTTATTTTCAACTAACGCATTATTATTCTCTACATCAACCAAACTATATATATAATTCTTAAAATCGCCAAGTTTTCCATCAACTTCAATATCATTATATAAAGAATGACTCTCATGAAAATTATCTATTAAAAGTTTTGATAATTTTCCTGGTTCTTCCAATAAAATTGGAAAAGACTCCCTACAAAAATGATACATCTTTTCACCATATTTTTTTCTAATTATTTTTAAGTCATCTATCATATAATTCACCTATCATACCTATATTCTATCACATAAACTAAAAGAAATAGTATCTTTTCCAAATATTTAACTATTTATTGACACTATTTCTAATAACTATATTTTTAAATATTTTTTAACTGCCCGATAACTTCCAAACATACCTACCAATAGTCCTATTAATAAAAGTAATAATGAACTCCATAAAATAAATGGATATGGTTCTACCAATCTACCAAGAGATGATGAGAATAATTGTCCTCCCAAATAATTATATAGTGAATTATAACCATAAGACATTATAATTATTGGAATAATTGTACCCAAAAAACCTATAAATGATCCTTCAATTATAAATGGTATTTTAATTGACATATTAGATGCTCCAACTAATCTCATAATTTCTATCTCAGTTTTTCTTGAGAATATTGCTAATTTAATCGTATTAGCAATCAAGAAAGCCGTCACTAATACTAAAGCAATAACTCCACCTATACATACTTTTTCAATAACTCCAAAAATAGTAATTACTGACTCAATATATTCTTCTCCATAATTAACTGAAAATATCTTATCCATTTTCTTTATCTTATCAGCCGTATCACCTATTAAATCAATATCTTTTACTTTAACTTCATAACTATCAAGAAGTGGAATTGTATCTTCAGTCCAACTATCGACAATTAAAGAAAATCTCTCATCCATTTCTTTAGTTTCTTCAGCATATTCTTGCTTAGATTTAAATGTAATCGAATCAACATTATCAAGTCTCTCAATACTAGCCTTAATTTGTTTTAAATCATCTTCAGTTGATTCCCCATCTAAAAATACTACAATTGATATATTACTACTGACATGTTCTGTCATTTTTTCCACATTATAAGAAAGAACAATTGAAAAAGCCACGACAATTAAAGTTATTGTAATACAAGATATAGATGCTAAAGATAAAGAAAAGTTTCTGATAACACTTTTTGCAGCATCACGAAAATATCTTTTTATACTTCTAAAGAACTTCATAATACTTACCTCTTTCATAGTCTTGTACTATCTTACCTTCATTAAGAACTACGACTCTTTTCTTCATCGTATTAACAATATCTCTATTATGGGTAGTCATTACAATTGTTGTCCCCATTTTATTAATATCATCCAAGACCTTCATAATTCCCATACTGGTATCTGGATCCAAATTACCTGTCGGTTCATCACAAATAAGTAATTTTGGATTATTGACAATAGCTCTAGCAATTACAACTCTCTGTTGTTCTCCACCAGATAATTGATCTGGATATTGTCTAACTTTTCCTTTTAACCCAACTAATTCAAGTACTTCCATTACTCTTTTATGAATTTTCTTTTTATCATATCCAAAAACTTCCATTGCAAAAGCTACATTCTCATACACTGTAAGTCTAGGTAATAATTTAAAATCCTGAAATACTACCCCTAATTTTCTTCTTAAGATATATACTTTTCTATCTTTAAGTTTAGCAACATTTATTCCACCAATCATAATTGATCCTTTATCTGGTTTCTCCTCACGATAAAGCATCTTAATTAAAGTAGATTTTCCTGATCCTGATGCCCCTATTATAAAGACAAATTCCCCTTTCGATATTGTCAAATCGACATCATATAGAGCTACTGTCCCTGTTTTATAAGTCTTTTGTACATCAGTAATTCTTATTAAATCCATAAACTACACCTACCTCTACATCTATTAATTATAACAAATATAAATACAAGATAAAATACCTTTTCTTAATTTTACATATTTTTACAATTTTTCTTAACACTTGACTCATAAGTGTCAACTATCAAGAAAAATGCTTCATTATCAATTTCTTTAATTATTTCTTTCAATTTGACATATTCAATTGTTGGCACTACACACATAAGCATCTTTTCTTTTTTATTTGAATATCCCCCTCTAGCTTTAATAATTGTCACCGAATAATGAAGTTTATCCATTACATAATCTCTTACCTCAAGTGGTTTCTTTGTTACAATATAAAATACTTTATTATCAGAAATACCAATAATTACTCTATCGACAATATATGAAGAAACCAACAATGAAACAATTGCATATAAAGCACTTTCAAATCCATATATAAATCCACTAGCAACAACTAAAATTGTATTAATAATAATCGAAGACACACCAATACTTATATGTAAATATTTATTCATTAAATCAAATAAAACACTAAATCCACCAGGATTAAACTGACTCTTTCTAATTAAGCCAGAACTAAATCCCATTATTCCACCACCAAAAACCATAATTAAAAATAATGATGTATCTTCTAAATTTATATATTTAGTAATTAATGTTGTTGAAGATATAAAAAATGGATAAAAGAAAGTTACTGCCAGCATCTTTATTGCATATTCATATCCAAAAAAGATAAGTCCTAACAATAAACAAAGCAAAGATATTACAAAAACAATAATTGATTTATCCATATTAACAAATTCTGATACAAGTAAAGCAAGTCCACTACTACCCGTAGGAATAACATCATATCTCACATAAAACAAATTAAATGCTAGTGCAGATATCAACATCCCCATCACAAACATAAAAAATCTTTTACCAAAATTCTTTTTATGTAAGTTATCCATAAAACTATTAAAATCAAATCTATCCATACTACACACCCTTATTACTTACTTCATAAGAATCGCATACTAAATAAAAGATATTTTTATCAATCTCTCTAAGCCCTTCTTTAATGATAAAATACATCTTTGTTGGAGCTACTGCTAATATTAATGTCTGCTTATCATTCGAATATCCTCCAGAAGCATCTATTATTGTACTTCCTACTCCATCTAAAGAAGTTAAAAAGTCTCTAACAATATCATCTTTATCCTTTGAAACAACTATATAAAAAGCTTTACTATTAGAAATTCCTAATAATATCTTATCCGTTGCTACCGATATTAAATAAGCAACTACTATCGCATACATTACAATCTTCCAAGAAAATACTATTTTACCAATTACTATAATCGAAACATTAACAAACATCATAGCATTACCCATTGATATTTTTGAATATTTACATATTAAATTACCAATTACATCAGTTCCCCCTGTTGAATAACCGCTCTTATAAATAAGTCCATATCCAATACCAGCAAGTATTCCTCCCATAACTGCAATTATAATAAATTCCAAATTACCTAAATCAATTAAATCAGTTATCTTTAAAGTAAGTTCAACAAATACCGGATATATTAAAGCCCCAACTATCTGATTCTTGACATCTTCTATTCCCAAAAAGAAATAACTAATAATTATTAAAACTATATTAGCTACCATAATAAATATTGATGGATTAATTCCAAATTCTGCTAATACAATTGATATCCCACTAACCCCAAAACAAACTATGTTATATCTAAGAAAAAATAAATTAAATGAAAAGGCAACAATTAAACAACCTGTCAAAAGCATCAAACATTTTTCTTATTAACAGCTTCAATTATCTTATCAATTCTCTTCTCCCTTATTCTTTTAAATATCATCACTATTGCCTCCTAATATTCCATTCCAACATTTCCCCTATATCACCATCTAATATCTTCTCTACATTAGCACTCTCATACATTGACTCATTATCTTTAACTAATGTATATGGACACATTACATAACTCCTCTTTGCACTACCAAATCCAATAGTCATCTGTGTTCCTTTAAGTCTATTTATTTCTTTATCCTTCTCTTCTAATTCTAAATTATATAATTTACTTTTAAGAATATCTTTAGCTATTTGTTTATTTCTAATTTGACTTCTCTCATTTTGACAACTAACAACAATTCCTGTTGGTATATGCGTAATTCTAACTGCTGAATCTGTCGTATTAACTCCTTGTCCACCAGGTCCACTACTTCTAAAAATATCTATCCTTAAATCAGACTCATCAATTTTGATATCAATATTATCATCAAATTCTGGTATTACTTCCACTGAAGCAAAAGTCGTATGCCTACGCTTATTCGCATCAAAAGGACTAATTCTAACTAATCGGTGTACACCCTTCTCACCTTTCAAATATCCATAAGCATTTACTCCAGATACTTTAATCATTACAGACTTAAATCCTACTTCTTCACCATACTGTTTATCTATCTCTTGATAACTATATCCATTCTTAGATAAATATCTCGTATACATTCGGTAAAGCATAGCTACCCAATCACAAGATTCTGTTCCACCAGCTCCAGAATGTATTTCAAGTATACAATCATTCTTATCATATTCTCCAGATAAATAAGTATCCAATCTAAGTTTATTAACTTTACCATTTATGACTTCATACTCATAAGTAATTAACTCTAACATCTCATCATCTATCTCTTCTAAAAGTATAACTATATTAGAATCTATCTTATTAACTACTTCTCTAACATCATTTACTAAATTACTAAGATAACTATTCTCTTTCAAAATATCATCTTTAAAAGATCTATTCCAAAAATCACTTTCATTCATTATCTTATTAATTTCATCTAATCTCTCTATCTTCTTATCTAAGTCAAAGAGACCTCCATATATCATTAATTATTTCTTTTAATTCTTTATATTTATTAAGTAGTTCTTGTTTATCCATAATCATAATCACCTAGCATAATTGTACCAAAATAATCAAAAAAAATCTACATAATAAAGAAAAAATAGCAAGATAACTATTTAAATTATCATTACTATTTCAAATTTTAAATAATTATAAAACTATTCCATATCATCATGTCTCTCTAGCTTTACCAATACTTCTCTAGGTTTAGACCCATTCTGTGGTCCTATAATTCCTCTTTCCTCAAGTAAATCAATAATTCTAGCAGCTCTATTATATCCAAGTCTAAACTTTCTCTGAATTAATGAAGCACTAATTTTACCAGTGCTAACTGCAAAATCTACTACTTCATTATATATTGGATCATCATATTCTTCAGCTGAAGCATATCCATCACTATCAGGTATATTCGCATCATCATTCCCGCTCTTATCTATTGTTAAAGTTTCATCATAAATAGCTTTTTGTTGACTAATCGTATAATCTACTAACTTTTGAAGTTCTTCTTCTGATACAAAAGCTCCTTGTACTCTCATCGGAATACTCTCACCCATTGGTAAGAATAACATATCACCTTTACCAAGAAGTTTCTCTGCTCCACCCATATCCAAAATTGTTCTTGAATCTATCTGTGAAGATACTGCAAAACTTATTCTTGAAGGTATATTCGCTTTTACTACACCAGTAATAATATCGGTAGATGGTCTTTGTGTTGCTACAATTAAATGTATTCCTGCTGCTCTAGCCATCTGTGTAATTCTCATAATTGAGTCTTCTACTTCCTTAGCAGCTACAAGCATTAAATCAGCTAACTCATCGATAATAACAACAATATATGGTAATTTTTGATATTCCGTATGAGTTTCACAAAACTTATTATATGAAGTAATATTTTTATTTTTCGTATGTTCTAATAACTCATATCTTCTCTCCATCTCACCGACAATATTCTTAAGGGCAATTGATGCTTTTTTCGCATCAGTGACTACTGGGCTAAGTAAATGAGGAACCCCATTATACATTGAAAATTCTACCTTCTTAGGATCCACCAATACAAGTTTTACTTGATCAGGCTTTGCTCTCATAAGTATTGAAGCAATAATACAATTTATACATACAGATTTACCACTACCAGTAGATCCTGCTACTAATAAGTGTGGTGTTGCATTAATCTCACACCATTTAACTTTACCCATTATATCTTTACCAAGTCCAACTGCTAAAAGTGTTTTTTCATTTATTTCAGGCATATTACTAAGTACTTCTTTAAATGATACACTAGCATTAACTTTATTAGGAAGTTCAATACCTATCGTATTTTTACCAGGTATTGGAGCCTGTATTCTAACATCCTTAGCAGCCATTGCCAACGCAATCTCTCTTTGAATTCCCAATAACTTATTAACTTTTGTACCAGCTTTTAAATCTAATTCATACTGAGTAACAGTAGGTCCAATATTTACTTGTACTATTTTTCCAGATATTTCAAATACTTTAAGTATTTCCTCTAACTTAGCAATACTTGCCTTAGCATTAACCTCATTCTCTTTGCTATTAACATTCTTAACTGTCTTAAGTATATTAATAGATGGTAATTTATAATCCGTATTTTTAATTACTGGCTTATCTTCTTCCTTATCTTCTACATGACTAGCTTTATTATTATCTTCTTTCTTAATTGGAATATCTTCATCAACAACTTCATTTTCCTTATCATCTTTTTTGTTCGTAAGTTCTTCTATTGACGATATAACAATCCTATTATCTACTTCTTCTTCGTTATTAGTATTTTCTTCCTTCTTATCTTCTTTTTCTTTCTTAAATTTAGGTAATTTAATCTTTGAAATCATTTCAAATAAAGATTTATTTAAAGTAAGTATTAATCCAAGTACTATTAACGTAATAATTACAATAATTATCCCATCAGCAAATGCCCAATTAAATACATAAGCAAGTATTGATCCAACCATTCCTCCACCACAATTTTTTATCACTGAAGCTGATTTAAAAGCTAACATTACTGATTTAAAAGTCTCTGTAATAACTTTTGTTCCTTCTAACTTATCTAGATATTCTAAATGAAATAATGTTAAAATAGCTATTATTATTAAATATATTCCAAAAGATGTCCTAGAAACCATCTTAGGACTTTTCCTTTTAACTATTAAATAACAACCAAGTAATAAGAATATTAAAAGCAATGGAAAATAAGCAACCCCCACTAAAAAAACGGCAAAACTTCTAATAAAATTTCCTGCTCTTCCATACCCTAACATTCCAATAATTGATAAAAGTATTAAAATTACTCCAATTATCTCATTACTATATTCAAATTTTTCTTTTTCTTTCTTCTGTTTTTTCTTTGCCATCTCACTACCTCGCTTACAATAAAATTATAGCATTCTTCCTATATTTTGTAAAGCAAAATTACCCCAAGTTAATATTTAAAAAGATAAGTCTATTATAAACTTATCTTTAAGAAAAATATTCTTGATACCATACTAAGAAAGAATATATTGTCCATATCTTTCTACTATTATCTCTCTTCCCATTTTTATGTTCATCCAATAATTTAATTATTTTATCTGTCTTAAAGAATTCAGATGAATTACTAAACATATCATATATTTTCTTATTTTCATCTTCATCTTTAATCCATTCTCGACTTGGAACTGGAAATCCTAATTTCTTCTTACTAGCCCACTTATCATCAAGACTTTCTTTACAAACTTCTCTAAAAGCATACTTTGTCTCATTACCAACTATCTTATATTTAGATGGTATTCCAATTACTGAAGATATCAAATTCTTATCTAAAAATGGTACTCTAACTTCTAAAGAATTAGCCATACTCATCTTATCTGCTTTAAGAAGTATATCTCCGATCAACCAAAAATTAAAATCAATATATTGCATTTTAGCTACATCATCATATGACTTAGCTTTATCATAATATGGCTTTGTTAACTCTTTAAAAGTTCTCTTATCTTCATAACTAATTATTTTATCAGCCTCTCTTGGATCAAAAATAAATGCATTACCAACATATCTATCTTCTAATTTTTTACTTCTTCTTACTAAGAAATTAAAACCAGTATGATTTCTAAAAGGATATGCTAATATTCCAATAAATCTTCTTATCGGATATGGAATTTTATTATACCAACTAACTGAATATGGTTCATGATAAATATTATATCCTCCAAAAATCTCATCAGCACCCTCTCCAGATAAAGCTACTTTTACATGTTTACTAGCCGTATTAGCTACAAAATATAAAGCTACCGCTGATGGGTCAGCTAAAGGTTCATCCATATAATACTGAATCATCGGAAATTTATCAAAATATTCCTCTTTACTAATCTTTTTACTTATATTCTTAACTCCAATTTTTTCACTAAGTTCTTTCGCATAATCTATTTCACTATATTTTTTATTATCATATCCTACTGTAAAAGTCTTATCAACATCACTAAGTGTTGCTACAATTGATGAATCTACTCCCGAAGACAAGAAACTTCCTACTTCAACATCACTAACTTTATGATATTTAATAGATTCATTAAGATTATTTCTAATAATATCTTTCCACTCATCTAAACTCTTACTATCATCACTCTCTATCTTAATTTCATAGTATTTAACTATTTCCAACTCACCATCATGATATTTAAAGTAATGACCAGGTCTCAACTTATATACATTCTTAAAAAAAGTATCTTCAGAAACACTATATTGAAAAGTCAAATATTGTTTTAACATATCTCTATTTAATTCCTTCTTAAAATTTGGATGTCCTAAGAAAGCTTTAATTTCTGATCCAAACATAAATTCTTTGTCATTTTTATAATAATAAAGTGGTTTAATCCCATAAAAATCTCTTGCCCCAAATAAAGTCTTCTTCTCTTTATCATAAATAACAAAAGCAAACATTCCCCTTAACATATCCAATATCTTTTCTTTATATTCCTCATATCCATGTAAAATTACTTCTGTATCAGACTCTGTTTTAAATTTATGACCTTTCTTGAGTAATTCTTCTTTAATTTCCTTATAATTATATATCTCTCCATTAAATACTATTACCCTACTATTATCTTCATTATATATTGGTTGTGTTCCACCTTCTAAATCAATTATCGATAATCTTCTAAATCCTAAAGCAACATCTTCATCTACATAATAACCATCGCTATCTGGTCCCCTATGAATAATCTTATCAGCCATATCTTTAACAATTTTCTTTTTATTCTTACTTCTATCTACAAATCCTACAAATCCACACATATTATCTACCTCAAAAAAATTATATCATTTATTAAAATAAATTACAATAAATGAGTATTATTTATAAATAAAAGACAAGATTATATCTCATCTTTATCTATATATTTATCAATAATATTTAATAAATTATCTTTCTTAAGTGGTTTAATTAAGATATCTGTAAAACCAACTTTTAAATATTCTTCATTATATTCATATTTATTATCTTTACTAAGTAATATAACTGGAATATTAAAGTTTCTAATACTCTTTAATTTGCTTAATAATTCAGATCCACTAATACTTGTTAACTCTTCATCTAATAATATTAAATCATATCTATTCTTAGTTCTTATCTTATTAACAGCATCTCTTCCATTTAATGAAGAATCTATTACAATATTACTTCCTTTAAGTAGTTTTTCAATAATCTTGATACTTGATTCATTATCATCAATAACTAAAATCTTTTTATTATTATATATCTCTTTATATTGTTTCTCTTCTTTAGTTTCATTCTTATCTATCTTTTGATCTAAGATAATCTTTATCTTATTACCTATTCCATAATTAGATGTTAGAACCATTGTTCCATTCATCAAAGTAATTAATTTATAAGCTTCATTAATATTCTTATTATCTACTTTTATCTTTTCTAATTCATCACTCTTAATTCCCATACTGGAGTCTTCTATCGTAATTATTAATCTAACAATATCATTTTTAATAATAGTATTAAGATTTAATTCAACATATCCTTTATTAGTATTCTTAACACTATATGTAAGTAATAAATTAATCGCTCTTTTTAAACTGATACTATCACCATATAAATATTCTGGAATATTATGTTCAATATTTGTTCTAAATTCTATATTCTTATTTTTTGATATTTCTGTATAATTACTAATTAAAGATTTAAGTAATACTTTAACATTATAAACACTATTATATATCTTAATACTTGATGCATCAATTGCTGAAACATCTAAAATATCATTCGTCATCGTTCTAAATTTAGCAGTCTCCCCTTTAATATTTCTAGCACTGTCTTTATCCGTATCAATTGAATCACTATCGATAATAACATCTGCTTCATTATCAATATTTTTAGTAGTCTCCCTAATCTCTTGAGTCATATTATATAGAAACAAAGTTTTCTCTTCATTAGCATTATCAGATATTTCTTTAGCATCATGCATTTCTTTAAGTAATTTCATATCTGGATTTTCGATGGTGAAGTACATTATTACCGTAATAAATGTCTCTGCAGCCGTTATTAATAATAAACCAGGATTATTTTTTTGAATAAATACAACTACAATTGTCAAAAAAATAAACAAAACAACAGGTATGCTTTTTTTACTCTTAAGTATATTTTTATTTCTAATAATCATTATAATCCATAAGACAATTAAAACTGCTGTCAAAATATAAATAAAATCCGCTGCAGGACCATACGAATATACTATCTTGTTTTCATTATGATAATACAATGGTAAATAATATATACAACCAACTAACAAAATATATACAATTATAATCAATATTTTCCATTTTTCAAACTTCTTATTCATAAGTTTATTATTATCATTAACAATAACAATAATATAAAATGTAAAAAATATTTCCCATGTTATAAATAATAACAACAAAGTTTTAGAAACAAAATCATTCAACAAAGGAAAAGTATCCTTCACCATAATTGTAAAAAAACAAAGTATTGCAAATGAAACATTTAAAAAATTAGTTATTATTATTCTTGAATACATCTTTGTCTCCAAAGAGCGAATATTCTTCCTTCTAAAATAAATTATAATTAACATTAAACTATAGAAAAAACTACATATAGTAAAAAAGTTATTAGCCATTTTTATCACCTACTATACATAAATAGTATAACAGTAAAAATAAAAAAAGAAAATACTTTTAAATTTAATTTCCTTTTTTATTTAAATAATCTTTTAAGAATTTTATTATTATTAGTTTTTTCTAAATTAGAATCATCAACTACATAAGTAGCAACTGATGTATCCTCATCTATAAATACATTTAATAAATTTTCTAAAACATCATCTCTAAGTTTAGTATGATCTGCTTTTGCATTTTGAGTATATGGAATATCCCTAACTAAACTATAACAAACGGCCCTATCCCTAGGTTGTAAATTTTCTATACATTTTTTCTCTATCTTTTCAAACAATCTATAAATATCTTCCTTTAATAAATCCTTGTCTTTTAAAGATATACATAAAACTGCAATGCTCCCATGTTCATATTTCCTGCTAGGTATTCCAATCACAATTGCATTCTCTACCTCATCAAAAGAAGTAGCAATACTCTCAATTTGACTACTAGGAATATTATGACCGTCTGGTCTCACTACTATTCTTTTTTCTCTACCTTTAAAAAATAAAGCACCAGCACGATTCATTTCAAACAAATCACCTGTGTTTACCCACTTTATTCCTTGCTTGTCGACATATATAAGTTTATCAGTTGCTTCTTTATTGTTATAATATCCAGTTGTCATTGCAGGAGACGTAGCAAACAAAATTCCTTCTTCACCATATGATAATTCCAAACCATCTATATCATAATTATCATCTTTATTTTTTAATTGTGGTAAAATTTTCACATTATTTTTTGATAAAGTAATACCAACACTACCTACATAATTGCTACCATCAGTTTTAGTAAATGAAGCACAAGAAGCAAGTTCTGTCATTCCCCAACCTTTATAAATTTTTGCATCACTACCACTTTTTAAAAGAAATTTTCTAGCTTTTTTCTCTATTTCAGCATCTAAATGATCTCCTCCTATTATTATTCCTTTTAAATATGAAAGATCTTTTTTATAATTCATTAATATAGTTAAAAAATTAGGAACCCCCATAATATAGTCCGGATGATATTTATTCATTAATTTTCCTAACATTTTAGGAGCTTTATCCAACGTAAAATTAGGTATCATAATCAAATGTTGACCTTGACACAACATATCATGCATTCCTATTACTAACCCATAAGCAATAAAGGGAGGCATAATTAATAAGAATTTATCTCCTACTTTATTTTTCAAAGATTCAAATTGAAAATGTGCCAAAGAATTAAATGAAGCATCAGGCAACATTACACCCTTTGGATTACCAAAAGTTCCGCTTGTATATTCTAAAACAGCCAATTCGCCTACATCTCGTTCTGCAATTTCTGTAGATATAAATGGTAAAGATGAGAAATCTTTCCAACTTGTAAATTGACTTTTCTTAAACTTAGAAATAAATCTAACAAAGTAATTTCCATAAGAATTTAATGGAGACACTGACACTATTTTCTCAAGACCGCACTTTTCTTTAATTAAAGAAATTTTATCTTCAATTTTATCAATAATTATCGCATATTTACTATCTGCTTCCTTTATATATCTAGTCATTAATTCACCATTAATTCTAGGATCAACCATATTAACAACTGCCCCTAATTTATTTAATGCATAAACAGTATATATCGTCTCAGGCAAATAAGGCATACTAACAGTAACTTTATCACCTTTTCTAATTCCATCTTGATATAAAGAAGATGCAATTAATTCCACATTATCAATAAGTTCTTTATATGTAATTTTATTATCAAAGTATTCTATTGCAATAGATGATAAATTATTTTTAGAATATTCAATTAAATCTTCATACAAACTTCTTTTTGGAATATCACTCATTATATCAGCATCTGCATATTCAACAAGCCATGTTTTATCTATACTAGGTATTTCTAATAATGGACCATATAATTTACCATTAGCTAATTTCTTTAGATATAAATTCCTTAGTTTTTTCTCATATTCTGATAACTCACTTATTTTTTGTCTTAATTTTATTAAATCTTCTTTTTTCACAAAAATCCCCCATTTCAAATTAGTTATTTTAAGTCATAATTATTAATTATAAATAGTTAGACCCTATTTAGTCGTCTATATACCCAATTATATCATTTATTGATGTTTTTTACAAATAAATATATAGAGAAATAAAAGACAAGAATTATATCTCATCTTTATCTATATATTTATCAATAATAGCTAACAAATTATCTTTCTTAAGTGGTTTAATTAAGATATCTGTAAAACCAACTTTTAAATATTCTTCATTATATTCATATTTATTATCTTTACTAAGTAATATAACTGGAATATTAAAGTTTCTAATACTCTTTAATTTACTCAATAATTCAGATCCACTAATACTTGTTAATTCTTCATCTAATAGTATTAAATCAT
>CAMGAM010000014.1 GCA_946007485.1 uncultured Mycoplasmatota bacterium | reverse complement strand
TTGGAATTGTCTTGCAAAACTTTTGTTACATTGTAATATTTGTTTTAATAGTTGGAGGTTTTTACGGATTATTAAATAAAACCCCAGCTTACAAGAAATTATTAGATAGTATTGTAACTAAAGTAAAACCATTAGGAAAGAAATTTATCTTTATTACGATTATACTATTTTCAATAATTGCATCATTAACTGGAATGTCTCTAGAATTAATTGTCTTTGTTCCATTCGTAGCCACAATTATCTTATTGTTAGGATATGATAAATTAGTAGCTATAAGTACTACCATCGTAAGTATTATGATTGGTTATATTGGTGGAATATTTACAACTATTCTAAATCCAAATACAGGTATCTTTTCTACCTATGAAACATTTGTTGGTACAAGTTCTAATTTTGCCAACACATTTCCAAAATTATTATTACTTTTATCAGGAATAGCTCTACTTATTTATTTTGTAAATAAACATATTGTCAATGTCGAAAATAAGAAAGTAAAATATGATTTAGATGATAATTCAGAATTACTTATTACTGAAGTAAAAGGAAATTATAAAAATATTAAGACATGGCCATTAATCGTTATTCTTTCATTTGTATTTGTCATTTTAGTATTAGGTATGGTTCGTTGGAATTCATTATTTAAAATTACTATCTTCCAAGATTTCCATACATGGTTAACAGGATTATCAATTAAAGACTTTGCGATTTTTCCAAATATTCTATCATCTAACTTACCAGCTTTTGGGGAATGGAATGTTAATGGAAATCCATGGTTCCACTTTATCTACATTGATATGCTACTATTATTTGCTATGGTAATAATTGCCTTAGTTAATAAAGTAAAAGTAAATGATACAATCGACAACTTTGTTGAAGGAGCTAAAAAAGCTTTTCCAGCTGCTGTATTAATTACTATTGCTTATACTGTATTAGTATGTGCTTATAATAATGGTTTCCTAGAAACAATTATTACTAACTCTGAAAAATTTAACTATGGAATCTCATCATTATTAGCTGTTTTAGGTACAATTCTTAATGTTGATATTTATTATATTGCTGCTGGATGTTATTCACCAATAATAAATTTAATTACTGATGAATCTATCTATGAATCAGTAGCTATCCTTCTACAAGGAATATATGGTATTATTAGTATTGTTGGACCTACAAGCTTAATTCTAATCTTTGGTTTATCATATTTTGATGTACCATATACTACATGGTTAAAATACATCTGGAGATTTATCCTAGGATTAATTATTCTACTAGCTTTAGTAGTTTGTTTAGTAGTATTACTATAATACCAAAAGAGTGATCATCGTATCACTCTTTTATAATATAAAAAATCAAGTTTCATTTACCTTGATTTTAAATTACAATCTTTATTATCTTTTTCTTTCTTGAATTCTATAAGTAATTCTAAGCAATAGTTTTGTTGGTATGATTCTTGAGAAAATAACTCCCAATCTAACACTAAAACCAGGGATAATTAACAATTTATTTTTAAACATCTTATCGATTGCATACTTAGCAACATATTTAGCTGATAAAGATTTAATATTAAACTTTACATTAGCTCGCTTATTAAAATTCGTATCCACAGGCCCAGGGCAAAGAACAGATATATGTATCCTATCATTATTTCTTCTAAGTTCCTCATATAAAGCCAAACTATAACTACATACATAACTCTTACTTCCGTAGTAACCACTCATCAAAGGACCACCTCGCATAAGCCCAGCTGAACTAGCAACATTCATTATATACTTAGTACTCTTATTATTTACAAATAACTTTGTCAAAATATGTAAACATTTGACATTTAAATCTATCATATTAAGTTCCTTATCTAAATTATTACTCTTATAATCACCAAATATTCCATAACCCGCATTGTTAATAACAATGTCAATCTTTTCATCTTTTAATTCTCCATATAGTTTATAACAATTATCAAGAATAGATAAATCGTAAGGATATATTGATACTTCAGTCTTAAGTTCCTTCTTAACTTTTAAAAGATCATTCTTTTCCCTAGCTACTAAATATAAATCATATCCAAACTCTGATAAATATCTAGCCATCTCAAGGCCAATTCCTGAACTACCACCTGTAATTAACGCTTTCATTAAATCACTCCCATTTATATTATAACCTATTGTTAAATTTTTTAAAATAGTATATAATACATTTCAGGTGATGCGTTATGGAAAGATTACAAAAAGTCATTGCCAATCTTGGATATACCTCAAGAAGAAAAGCTGAAGAATTAATTCAAACTGGCAAAGTAAAAGTAAATGGCGAAATTGTTAAAGAACTAGGTACAAAAGTTAAAACTAGTGATACCATCGAGGTTGAAAATACTATTTTAGATAACTGTAAAAATTATGAATACTATCTTTTAAATAAACCACGTGAAGTCATTTCATCAGTTAGCGACGAACATGGAAGAAAAACTGTTGTTGATCTAATTCAAACAAAAGAAAGAATTTATCCTGTTGGAAGACTTGATTATGACACCACAGGGATTATTCTTCTCACTAACGATGGATGCCTCGCAAATAAATTAATGCATCCATCTAGTAATATTGAAAAAAAATATATTGCCAAAGTAAATGGTCTTGTATCTGGATATGACATAAAAAGACTTCGAGATGGAGTAGTCATTGATGGCAAGAAAACATCTAAAGCTAAAGTAAATTTAAAAAAATATGATAAAAAAACAGATAAATCACTCGTAGAATTAATCATTCATGAAGGAAGAAATCATCAAGTAAAAAAAATGTTCGAAGCAATTAATCATGAAGTTCTAAAATTAAAAAGAGAAAAATATGCCAATTTAGACTTAACTGGATTAAAACCAGGAGAATATCGCAAACTAACTAACAAAGAAGTAGCTATTCTTTACTCATTAGTTAAATAAAATATCGAAAAAATATAAAGCAATAGCGTATGGATTAAAATCCCCTTTAACGAGTCGTTAAAGCACTAAAAAAATATAACATTGAATTGTTTTACTCCAATGAACTTTTCTACACCTTGTGTAGTCGCTTCATTTCATTTCGCTAATGTTCATTTCCGTACAACAATATCATTATGTATTGCTTTATAATGAGGAGGTAATAAAATGTGGAAGTATCTATCATCCGATCAAGAAAAAGACTTTTTATTATCTCTTCATTTAATTGATGGCAAAAATGCTAGTGAGATAATAAAAAAAATATATACTATCAGTAATAACAAAGAAAAAAACTATCATATATATAAAATAAAGAAAAGAAATGGTACCTATCGTACCATATATGAACCAAATTTAAATCTAAAAATCATTCAAGAAAATATTCTTCATAATATTTTAGAACAAAAACATATTTCTAAATATGCTAAAGCATACAAAAAGGGAATTAATTTGATTGAAAATGCTAAACCACATTTAAATCAAAAAATTATTCTAAAATTAGATATAAGGAATTTTTTTGACAGTATCTCTTTTACTCAAATATATAATGCTTGTTTTCCTATAGAATATTTTCCAGAATCAATTGGTATCCTTTTAACTAATCTCTGCACTTGCTATGATACACTTCCACAAGGTACCAAAACAGCTCCCTATATTTCTAACTTAGTGTTGCAAGATTTTGACAATACTATCGGTTCATATTGTGAAAGGCAAAATATTGCATATACTAGATACTGTGATGATATGACATTCTCCGGAGGCTTTAATTATCATCAAGTTATTAAACTAGTTCGTCAAGAATTATCAAAGTTAGGATTAACCCTAAATAATGATAAAATTAGAGTTATTACCAGAAAAAATCGTCAAGTTGTCACAGGAATCGTTGTTAACGAGAAACTACAAGTTAATAGCAATTATCGTAAAAAAATTAGACAAGAAATATATTATATATCAAAGTACGGATTGTATTCTCACCTAAAAAAGAGTAGAGAAGTGATTTCAAAAGAAAAATATCTTAATGTTTTGCTTGGAAAAATAAATTTTGTTCTCCAAATTAACAAAAATGATAAAGAATTTATTAAATATCAAAAATATATAATTAATTTAATTAAGAAAAATACCAAATAATCTAAAACCAAAATAACTCATTCTAAATACTAGATATAAACAACCATAAAATCTATCTAGTATTTTTTTCTTTGTAAATAATCAAAAGAAAAGAGACTATTTAGTCTCAACAATTAGTTTAATTGCCGTTCTTTCATCCCCATCGATTACAATATCTGTAAACGCTGGAATACATACTAAATTCTTTCCTGATGGTGCTACAAATCCTCTTGCGATTGCAATTGCCTTAATAGCCTGATTAAGCGCTCCTGCTCCGATTGCCTGAATTTCAACCGTATCCTTTTCTCTGAAGACATTAGCCAAAGCTCCAGCTACTGAATTTGGATTGGATTTTGTTCCTACTTTAAGTGTTTCCATTATTTTATCATCCTTTCTTTCTACACTTAACTATATGTCTTTAATTTAAAAAAGATACTTACAATTTACAAACTCTTCTATTATATGTTATAATTATTAATAAGAAGTCTAGAAATATTTATATTATTTAAGGAGATGAATATATGTATAGACCAACCTATGTCAAAATAGAAAATGATATTTTAACTAATAATATTAAAGAAATTATCAATAAATATGATGATTACAAATATTATATTGGCGTTGTCAAAGCTAATGCCTATGGTCATGGCGATTATATTGTAAATGATTTAATTAAAGGTGGCGTCAATTATTTAGCCGTTTCTTCTCTTGAAGAAGCTCTTAGTATCAGAAAGTATAATCAAGAAATACCTATTCTTTGCCTAGAACCAATAAATTTAGAACACCTATCAGTCATTTTAGAAAATAATATTACTATCACCATAGAATCTCTTGAATATACCAAAGAATTATTAAAACTAAATCCTAGTCAAAAGTTAAAAATCCATTTAAAATTAGATACTGGAATGAGTAGATTAGGATTTACTGATCAACAAAATCTAGATAAGACTATTTCCCTAATTAAAGAAAATAAACATCTTTATCTTGAAGGAATATATACTCATCTAGCTACTAGTGGTATTAATGATATCTATTATGATAAACAAATTAATAAGTTTAAAGAATTAACTAGTAATATTGATTTATCAACCATTGATATTGTTCATCTAAATCGTTCAATAACCCTAACTCATCATCAAAAACTACCATTTGAAACTGGTACTAGATTAGGAATAATTATGTATGGTTTTAGTCAAAGTATCAACAGTCCTACTGGACTAAAAAAAATCAAAAGAGATTTTCTTCATAAAATTCATCATATTAGTCCTACGATTATGGAAAATGATCTAAACTTAAAAACCGCTTTTTCATTACATACTGAAGTAATTAGCATTAGGAATATCAAAAAAGGCGATTTTGCTGGATATGGAGCCAACTATCTTGCCAAAGAAGATATGATGGTAGCAACTTTACCAATTGGTTATGCTGACGGAATATCGGCATCTATGAAATATGTCTCTATTAATGATAAAAAATATGAAATAGTCGGTGATATCTGTATGGATATGACCTTAGTAAAAGTAGATAAAAATGTTAAATTACATGATAAAGTGGAAATATTTGGTAATGATATTTCTATAAAAAGTGTTGCTCGTAATATGCAAAGTAATGCTTATCATGTTCTAACTGGTATTACTACTAGAGTACCAAGAATATATCAAGATGGCAAAGAAATTAAATATTAAAAGAGGAAAGTGATAATATATGAAATATAATGTTTTAATCATTGGTAGTGATGCTAACGCTTATTATATGGCTAGATGTTATCACGAAGCATATCATCAAAAAGCCTATGTCCTAGCCAAAGATCCTCTACCATATACTAGATTTTCAAACATTCTAAATATCTTTTATGATAAATCTATCTGGAATGAAGAAGGTTTCCTAAATGCTATTTATAAATTTAAAGAAGAACATCATAACTATCTAACGCTTTTAATTAGTTCTAATGAAAGTTATGCCAAATTTATTGCTAAAAACAAAGAAAAACTTCTAAAAGATAACTTTATCTTTAATTACCCAGACCTAGAGATTATTGAATCTTTAATCATGAAAGAAAAATTCTATAAAACATATCAGAATTCTTGCCTCAACCTTCCCAAAACCTATTACTATGATTGTTCTAAACCTAAAAAATTTAAAGAAAAAATGACTTATCCCATTATCTTAAAACCAAGTAATGTCATTATGTATAATCATCTTAATTTTGATGGTAAAAATAAAATATATCAAATATATAGTTTAACTGAATTAAATGAGACTATCGATAAAATAATTAATGCCGGTTATACAGATACTTTAATTATTCAAGATTTTATTCCAGGTGATGATTCTTACTTATTTGATGCTGTAGCATATGTTAATTCCCATCATCAAGTAAAAATCTTATCGCTTGCTCAAATAGGACTTCAAGAACATAGTAAAAATATGGTTGGAAATGCTGCTGTCTTAATAAATGGTTATAATCAATTTGAAGGAACTGAAAAAATTGAAAAAGATATGAAAGAATTTTTAGAAACCATCAAATATCAAGGATTTTGTGAATTTGATTTAAAATATGATTACCGTGATAAATCATTCAAAGTCTTAGAAATTAATGCTAGACAAGGTAGGTGTAGTTATTATTTAACCCCTTTAGGTTTTAATTTAGTAAAGGTACTAATAGATGATTTAATTTATCATAAAGAACAAAAATATACTTTCTTAAAGGAAAAGGTTTTATTATCATTCGTTCCTAAAGGAGTTGTAAAAAAGTATATTTTAAATAAAGAATATAAAGAAGAAGTCTTAAAATTATGGAAAACCAAAAGAGTTAATCCAATCAAATATAAAGAAGACCGAAACTTTAAAAGAATGCTATATTTAATCAAAAAACACTTCCGCTATTATAAAGAATATAAACATAGTTATTGGAAGACAAAATGATAAGGAGTGATTTACTGTGTGTGGATTCGTCGGATTCATTGGAAAACAAAAAAGTAAAGAAAAAGATAAAATAATTAAATCGATGGCAGATAAGATTATCCATCGTGGACCAGATAGTGATGGATATTATACTGATGATACTATCGCCCTAGGTTTTAGAAGATTATCAATTATTGATCTAAAAGGTGGTAGCCAACCAATATATAATGAAGATAGAAGTAAGGTAATTGTCTTCAATGGTGAAATTTATAATTATCAAGAAATAAAAGAAGAACTACTTAAAAAAGGTCATACTTTTAAAACTAATACCGATACGGAAGTAATCTTACATGGATATGAAGAATATCAAGAGTCTTTATTCCCTAGATTAAGAGGAATGTTTGCCTTTGTCATCTATGATATAAGTTCAAAAGAGTTAGTAGGATGTCGTGATCATTTTGGAATTAAACCATTCTACTACTATAAAAATGGTGAAGAATTTATGTTTGGATCGGAAATAAAAAGTTTTCTCCCACATCCAAACTTTAAAAAAGAAGTCAATGATAAATCATTAAAGATGTATCTAATCTTCCAATATTCAGTTTTTGAAGAAACCTTCTTTAAAAATGTTTACAAACTAAAACCAGGACATTATTTCAAATATAAAGATAATCATTTAGAAATTAAACAGTATTTTGACATTATCTACGAAAAAGAAAATAAACCATATCAAGATTACAAAAAAGAAATCAAAGCAGTTCTTGCCGACTCAATTAAATATCATCAAATTACTTCTGATGTTGAAGTTGGCTCATATTTATCTGGAGGCGTTGATTCTTCATATGTTGTCAGTGTCGCTAAACCAGATAAAACTTTCTCTGTTGGTTTTGACGAAACAGGCTTTGATGAAACAAAAATGGCCAAAGAATTTTCAGACATCATGAATGTCAAAAATTACAGTAAATATATCTCTAAACATGACTTCTTTGAAAGTTTACCTAAAGTAGAATACTACACCGATGAACCACACGCTAATTTATCGACCGTTCCATTATTATTTTTATCAGAATTAGCTAGAAAACAAGTAAAAGTTGTTTTGTCAGGTGAAGGTTCTGATGAAATGTTTGGTGGCTACAATGAATACCTAGAACCATTACCCGTAAAAATTTACATGAATCTCCCTACATTCATCAAAAAGCCAATTGCCACCATTGCCAAAAAATTACCTCACTTTCCTGGAAAAAATACCTTAATTAAATACAGTAAACCATTTTGTGAAAGATATATTGGTCACGCTCAAGTAATGACCGAAGAAGAAGCTAATGAAATCCTTGCTGACCATCTAAAAGATAACATGACGACAACTGATGTCTTAAAACCATACTATGAAAAAGTTAAACATGAAAATGATGTTTTAAAAAAAATGTATATAGATATGCACTTTTGGCTTCCCCAAGACATCCTACTAAAAGCTGACAAAATGACTATGGCAAATTCCATTGAACTTCGCGTTCCATTTCTTGATAAAGAAGTTTGGAATGTTGCTAGAAAAATTCCTACTAAGTATTTAATTAGAAAGAAAAAAACTAAAGAAATATTTCGTAGCGTCGCTGATGAAGAAATGCCAGAAGAGTGGTCTAGTCGAAGAAAATTAGGATTCCCTGTTCCTTTTTCAAAATGGATAAGAGAAGAAAAATATTATCAAGAAGTAAAAGAATATTTTAATCAAGATTATGTTTCAAAATTCTTTGATAAAGAAGTTATTAATAAACTTCTTGAAGACCATTATCAAGGTAAAATGAACAATGGAAGAAAAATATACAATATATATATATTCTTAATATGGTATAAAGTATATTTCTGTGAGGATTAATATGGGAAAATTAAAAAAATCATCCTTCCTTGAAGGTGCCTTTATTGCTACTTTATGTATCATTTTAACTAAAATTATTGGTATTTTATATGTAATTCCATTCTATAAAATTATTGGAGAACAAGGTGGAACACTATATGGATATGCCTACAATATTTATAATGTCTTTTTAATTATTTCATCTGCTGGAATTCCTCTTGCCATAAGTAAATTAACTAGTGAATATAATACTTTGGGAGAAAATAATAAAAAAAGAAGAATGTATCAAATTGCTACTAATGTAATTATGATTTTCTCTATTTTTGCCTTTTTGATATGTTTCATTTTTGCTCCCCAACTTTCCAACTTAATTATCGGCAATCTTGAAGGAGGAAACACTCTAAAAGATGTAACTTTTGTCATTAGATTAATCTCTTTTGCACTTCTAATTATTCCATTCTTAAGTATTGAAAGAGGTTATCTTCAAGGACATCGATATATTTCAGAACCATCAATTAGCCAAGTTATCGAACAAATCGTAAGAATTGCCGTTATCTTAATTGGTAGCTGTATCTGTGTATATGCTTTAAAACTCCCAATAAGATATGCCGTTGGTGTTTCAGTTTTTGCTGCTTGCGTTGGCGGAATTGCTACTTTTATCTACTTAAATAATACCGTTAGAAAAAATAAACATCAAATAGGACTTGACATAACACCGAAAACTACCAAAGAAGAAGATAATGAAATCATCAAAAAGATTATCGTTTACTCAATTCCGTTTATTGTCATTAACTTAGCAAACACCCTTTATACTTCAACAGATATGATTCTAGTTATTAGAACCCTTCCAAAATTAGGATTTTCAGCCACTGATACCGAATTTATCAGCAGTGTCTTTACTACTTGGGGAGTTAAGTTTAACACTATTATAACGTCTATTTCAACCGGCCTTATTGTTAGTTTAATTCCAAATATGGTAAAAGATTATACTGAAAAAAATATGATTGCTGTCAACAATAACTTTAATAAATGTCTAAAAATAATTATTTTAATTGTTGCTCCACTAGCTATCTATTTAAGTGGTATGTCTAAAAGCTTATGGCATATTTTCTATGGACCTAGTACTTACGGTCCCAAAATTATTAAATTCACTATTATTGTCACTATCTTTGATTGTCTATATATGGTATTAAATTCTTTATTACAAAGTTTAAATAAACCTAAAATAATTTACTCAAGCGTCATTATTGGCTTAATATCAAACCTATTACTAGATATTCCTTTAATGAATCTCTTTTATAAATTAAAAATACCCGCATATTATGGAGCTATCACTGCTACCTTAATTGGATTCTTAATTTCAAATACCATGAGTATTACTTATCTAAATAAAGAAATGAAATTAAATTACCAAGAGACACTCAAAGTACTTCCAAGATTCATTATCTCCACGATCATTCTAGTGATTTCTCTAAAATTATTCAATGTCATTTTACCAATAGATAATTCAAGTAGATTAATGCAAATTTTAAATCTATTAATCTCGGGTATTACTTGTGGTGGTATTTATATACTAATAAATTATAGATATTTAAAAGAACTATTACCTAGAAAAATTTTACAAAAATTACATCTAGTAAAATAATTCTTTATAAAAATAGCGATTATTATGATTGTAGTAGTAATCGCTTTTTATTTAAATAATTATCAAAATAAATGAAAATTTACGTTCTCTATAAATAAAAAAAATAAACTTATACTAACTATTTTTATTAAAATAGGCATTCAAATAAAAATCCAGTATTAAAAAACATTGCTAAAAATAACTTGACTTTAATAGAAAACAAATATACAATTATATTGTATAGTTTAAATTTTAAAAATAATTTTTTCTATCATATAAAAAATAAAAGAATGGAGGTGTTCACATGAATGAAACAATCTTCTCCATTTTATTATTTATTCTTGGATTAATAATTGGTGTAATTTTACTATTAACAATAAATTATTTTCGAAATAAACAAAAAGAAAAGAAAGCAGATTCAATTGACAAAGCCAAAAAAGATGCTGACAAAATAAAAAGAGAATCTTTGTTTGAAACAAAAGAAGAAATTAATAAATTAAAGATAGAGACAGATAAAGAAATCAAAGAGAAAAAAAATGAAGTCAAAGAATCCGAAGAACGTCTTTTACAACGCGAAAAAAACCTTGATAAACGCGATGAAATTATGCAAAGCAGAGAAAAAGGATTAGAAGAAAGAGAAAAAAATCTTCTAAAAAGACAAGACGAAATCCAAGAAATAAAAAATAAAACAGAAGACATCAAACGTGAACAATTAGAAGAATTAGAACGAATTAGTGGCTTTACAAAAGAACAAGCCAAAGAATCAGTCATGAAAATTGTTGAAGAAAAAATGAGTAAAGAAATAGCTGCATACATTAAAGAAAGGGAAACTGAAGCTAAACTAGATGTCGATTCCAAAGCTAAAGAAATGTTGATTAACTGTATGCAAAAATATGCCGCCGATGTCACCAATGAACAAACTATTTCCGTAATTTCCCTTCCAAATGATGAAATGAAAGGTAGAATTATCGGAAGAGAAGGCCGAAACGTAAGAACTATCGAATCAGTAACCGGAGTTGATTTAATTATCGATGACACCCCTGAAGCTATCGTTATTTCTAGCTTTGATCCTCTAAGAAGAGAAATAGCACGTCTTACACTTGAAACTTTGATTAAAGATGGAAGAATTCATCCAGCAAGAATTGAAGAAGTCTATGACAAAATGTGCAGTGAAGTCAATCAAAAAATTAAAGAATATGGAAAGAATGCTATCTATGAATTGGGATTATCCAAAATAGATCCTGAATTAATTACTATTATTGGTAAATTACACTTTAGATCAAGTTATGGACAAAATGCCCTTAAACATTCTAAAGAAGTTGCTCATATTTCAGGATTACTAGCAGCTGAAATTGGAGAAAATGTCAATTTAGCCAAAAGAGCCGGACTTTTACATGATATTGGTAAAGCCATTGATTTTGAAATGGAAGGTAGCCATGTAGATATTGGTGTCGATATTGCTAAAAAATATAATGAGAATAAAATTGTCATAAATGCCATTGCATCACACCATGGAGATACCCCATCAACAAGTATTATCTCATCCATTGTCAGTATTGCTGATACTATCTCTGCATCTCGTCCAGGAGCTAGAAATGATTCATCAGAAAACTATTTCCAGAGATTAGAGAAAATAGAAGAAATTGGTAATGAAGTAAAAGGTGTTGATAAAGCATATGCTATTCAAGCTGGAAGAGAATTAAGAGTAATTGTTAAACCCGAAGAAGTAGATGACTTAATGTCATATCAAATAGCTAGAAATATTAAAGAAAAAATTGAATCTGAAGTACAGTACCCTGGTACAATCAAAGTAACTGTCATCAGAGAAACTAGAGCTACTGAAGAGGCTAAGTAGTAAAATAAAACTTTCAATTAATATTAAAAATTAATGATATTAAAATTATCACAATGATAAAAATAAAGTTAGTGCAAAATAAGGTTAATACTTAAATTATCCTTCAAAAAAGCACTAACTTTTTTCAGTAAATTAATCATAAATTTAATAATCAAAACTTTATAATGGTTGCAAAAAAAAACAAACTATTATATAATTAAGAAAATAGATAATTGAAATGGTGATAAAATGAAAAAGAAAATCGTTAAAATAATGTTATTAACATTAGTAGCATTTATAAATACAAAAAATGTTTTTGCTGAAGTAATTAAAGAAAATTATGTATATTATAATGACAAAACAGACAATGGTAATTATCGAATTCACAAAAATATCGATGGAAATACATCGGATTTAATACTAATACGAATAAGTGGAGGAAGTAGTAATGATATTACCGGATTTTGCATTGACGTAGGTGCCGATTTACCAAGTGATTCGTATATTTCAAAAAGTAGCAAAACATTAGAAGAATATCTAAATACGACTTTAAATGATACTGAAAAGTCTAAAAAACTAGCCACTGAAATAAATGAAATAATTTATTTTGGATATGAATCCAATCCCACTCATAACTACTATGCTGCTACACAAAAAATGATCTGGGAAAAATTATATAATGCAGGATATCGAACTTCATATTATAGTAATAATGTAACCTTTTATTATGGAAGTACCAATGTCAATTTTGAAACTGAAACAAATGCTATTAACAAAGCTATAGCTGATTACAAGAGGACCCCATCATATTGTTCAAGTACCACTAATTTAGAACTTGCTGTTGGAGAAACCGCAACTTATAAAGATAATAATGGCGTTTTATCAAATTATAAAGTAAATTGTTCCGATGGTCTTAAGTGCGAAGCCAATGGAAATGACCTAAAGATAACAGTTTTAAAAGAATCTGGAACACAAAAAATAACTTTCAGCAAAGAAGAAAAAGGTAGCGGTACAGTTGTTTACAAAGAAGGAAATAATCAAGGAGTCATTGAAAGCACTGGAAAAATAGCTTCCGTATCATGTGAATTTGGCGTAGACACATATAAAAATGCTCAAACTTCTGGCATAAAAATTGTAACAATAATATCAGTTGGAATCATTTTTGGTCTATTAGCATATCTTATCTATTATAAAAACCAAATGTTAACCAATAAATAAAGCGTCTAATAGGCGCTTTTTAAAATGTTATTTTTTTCTATATCAATTTTTCATTTAATATGATATAATAGAAAATGAATAAAAAAGGATGGTGTATATATGACTATAAATAGCATACTTTCAACACTAAAAAATTTAATAGATGTATCGATAGTATGGATTTTAATATATTCTGTATTAAAAAACTTAAAAAATAACGTTAAAATGATAATGATTTTTAAGGGTGTTCTAATAATTATTATAATTAAATTATTGAGTGATTATCTAAATCTTAAAACAGTAGGACTAATTTTAGAATATACTATAACATGGGGGCCTCTTGCTTTAATTATTATTTTTCAACCAGAAATTAGAAACGCCTTGGAACAATTAGGAAAGAAACAGATTTTAACAAAACATAGATCTTTGACTATGGACGAAAGAGAAAAAGTCGTTTATGAAATTATGAATGCCATAGACTACATGCGTAAAGCCAGAATCGGTGGGCTAATTGTCATTGAAAGAGAATTAAGTCTAAATGATTATGTTGATAAGAGTAAAACATTAGACGCCGACATTTCCGCAGAATTATTAATTTCAATCTTTTTCCCACGAAATCCATTACATGATGGTGGAGTAATCATTCAAGGAAATAAAATTACTTGCGCCGGAGCAGTTTTTCCAATAAGTTTAAACAGCAAAATAAACAAAAAACTAGGTACAAGACATAGAGCAGCCCTAGGAATTAGTGAAGAAAGCGATTGCCTTGCTCTAATTGTATCTGAAGAAACCGGAAAAATATCTATCGCTATAAATGGAGTATTGAATTATAATTTATCAATCGATGATGCCAGAATGATTCTAATTGAAGAATTAAAACCTAAAAAAGAATTATTACTAGATGATCAATTTGAAGAAGAAAGCGAGGCTGATAATGATGAAGAAAAATAAGAACAAAAAAAGAACAAACAAAATAATCTTATTCATTAAAGCACTTGCTAGATTAATTGATAAAAAAATTATTAACCCAATTACAAAATTTATTCTAATATTATCAGAAAAAATGGGAAGCCGAACAGATAAATTTGAACGTTGGTTAGTAAGAAAAAACACCTTGATATTTATCTCATTAGTTCTCGCTATTGTTGCTTTTATTATTGTCGATAACAAATCAATTGTCTTAGTTGATTCATACGCAGAAGTTCTTCATGAACAAAAAGTTGAAGCGATCTATAATACTGAAACATATGTTGTTGAAGGACTTCCTGAAACTGCTGATGTCACTCTGATTGGAAGAAAAGTAGACATGTATTTAGCTAAACAATTATCAAAAGGAACAGTATCTGTAGATATTTCTAATTTAGAATCTGGCACACATAAAGTATCTCTCAATTATGAAAGTGTTGTTGATTCACTAGATTACAATGTTTCACCATCAACAGTAACAATTATTATATATCCAAAAGTATCATCTACTAAAAATGCTACCATTGATATAATTAATAAAGAAACATTGAATACAAAATTATCAATTTCAAATGTCAGTATTGACCAAGAGGAAATAATCATTAAAGGGGCAGAGCATACCATTAAAGAAGTTGCTACTGTAAGAGCTTTAGTTGATATCTCAAAATTAGTGGATCCAGAAGTTGGAGTAACTACTTTAGAAAATGTTCCGTTAATAGCGTATGACACAAATGGTAAAACCGTTGATGTTGAGATGGTACCAAGTAAAGTAAATGCCACAATAAACATTGATTCACCAAGTAAGGAAGTACCAATCAAGGTTGTTCCTACTGGCGAAGTACAATTTGGTAAAGCTATTAGTTCAATTGCGTCAACAGAAAGTAAAGTAATCATCTATGGTAGTGAAGATACACTTAGTAAAATAGAATATCTACCTATTGAAATTGATGTTTCAAATTTAAGTTCTAACAAAGTCTATAATGTTTCGCTAACAGCTCCACAAGGCGTAAGAGACCTATCTGTAAAAAATACTAAAGTAACAGTAACACTAGGAGAAGAGACGACTAAGGAAATAAAAGATGTTATGATAGAAACGACAAATTTAGATCCAAACTATAAGGCAGCAGCAATTGGCTCTTCCTCAATTAAAACGACTGTAATTGTCAAAGGTACTAAAGAAGTATTAGATACCATTGATGAAACTAAAATCAAAGCTATCGTAGATTTATCTGGATATAAAGAAGGAGATCACGAAGTAACCATAACCGTTACAGGTGATGATGTAAAAGCAACCTACACAGCAAAAACGACTAAAATAAAAATTAGAATTAGTAAAAAATGATGGCTCAAAAAAATCTAGGATGAAGTTGAGATGATGAATTATCATCTCTTTTTCATGTGTTATTATAGAGTGAATAATAATAAGTTATATTCACTGATAATAAAATAATGGATCCATTCAATAAAAAAATATAAATTATAAATTATTAAAAAATCATATTTTATATCAAAGAAAACCACCACAAATAATTACATAGACATATTTTAATAACTGAATTTAATATTTTTTAAAAAAAATAAAAAAAAGTTAAAAAAAGTGTTGACAAGGGTTAAATAGTTTGGTATATTATTAAC
>CAMGAM010000013.1 GCA_946007485.1 uncultured Mycoplasmatota bacterium | reverse complement strand
CATTGTACTAATAACTGATGATACCAAAAGCGAAATGGCCGCTACTAAAAATCCACCAAACCATGGAATAATTGCTGATATTCCTGATAAAATACCTAAAATTAAATAGTTTGGATGTCCTATTATCAAAAAGGCCAAAGTATATTCAATCATCTGAATAACTATATTAAGTCCCATTCCTCCAAGATATTTTGTAAGTTCTTCATCTAATTTCTTTAAATAACTAGCAGTCTTTCTATTCTTCTCATAAAAATATCTTTTAATACTACTTCTTATCTTATTCATATCAATAAGAAAATATACCGCAGCACACACAACCACAATTCCAGTCGTTAATACATTAACTGAAGCATTAACCGCTGATATCGCTCCATTTGAAATACTGCTTCCAATATTAGAAATTATATTTGTACTAAAATCAGTTAATGCTGACTGTAAAGCTCCAAAATTAATTTCATACTTAGTTGATAAATCAGATAAGAATACTGAAATATTACTAAGAAATAAAAGAATTTGTTCATATAAAAGTGGTACTGTTAAAATAATTATTACTAAAAGTGATCCTACTCCCAAAATACATACCGTAAGTATCGCTAACCATTTAGGACTTCCTGCATCGATCAGTTTCTTAACTAATGGATAAATTACATAAGCTAATGCAAAAGCTAATGCAAATGGTGCAACAATTTTAAAGATATTGCTAACTATTCCTAACCATAATCCACTAATTGAATAAAGTAAACATACTATTGCTACAATTATCAGTATATTTAATAATTTATAATTTAATTTATCTTTCATCTCTAAATCCTCCATAATAATTTTACTAAATTTCTTCAAAAAAATCTACCCAATTACTACAATATATTCAAAAAAATAAAAGATAATTATATCTTATCCTTTATTTACATGTATTAAATTATCATATACTTCTTCTAATGCCCTACCAATAGTCTTCTTTGACTTATATTCACTTATTGGCTTTTGATAATAACCTGTCTTAATCATTTGTTTACTTCTCCCAGCTGCTATATAAACCAAAGTATACTTAGAATCTACTATTGTAAGTAGTTTATCAATAGATGGATAAATCATAATATCACACTCCCTTATCTTATATATTAAGCATATCTTAAACAAAAAATATTTACAAGTATTTTGACACATATTAGACACATATTTTTATCTAGAATTTTTAACCATCCTAACTATCACCATTGAAAAGTATTTCATTTACTATGTGAAACACTCAAATTTTTATTTTGTTCATGTTCTAATAGTGCTAACCAATAAATTACTTCAACTACCTTTGATATATCATCCTTGCTATTAATTATTACTTCTTCGAGATTATATTCCGACAAACGTCTCTTAACTTCAAATTTAAGACTAGATTCAACTTCAGTCTTTTCCTCTAATTCTAATGCAGTTTTAATTCTCTCCATAAAGTTTAAGAATTCAAATTCTCTATCAAAAGAATGATCTAAAGTAAAATCAAGCCCCAATTGTTGTTGATATGAAAGAATATCACCATAGTTTTTCCACAGCGAATTATCAGTTTCGAATTGATTAAAACATTCTTCAAAGCAACTCATTTTTTTATTCAAATCATACCATTTAATTGGCACACAATATACTCCATTTTGAATTTTATCTGTATTAAGTTTAGTAATATTAGTCCTCAAAAATTTAAAAAGCAATACTAATGAATCAACAGCCCCCCTCTCATCATGATTAATATCACTAGATGAAGAAATAATATTTATTACCTCTTCTTTTATTCGTTTTAACTTTAATTCATCAATACTCTCCTTATCAATTCCCTCACAAATTTTTTCAAAAACAATCTGAGGATCAAACCTTTTCTGATTGCTATAATAATAAGAACTTAAAAAATCAACAAACTTAGCCTCATCTTGGTATTTTCCTTGTATATAATTAGCAAAAGATAATTTATCATCATTATAATGAAGATAATTACTACCTCCTTTATTATTTCTAACATAATTATCTTGAAATTTATTTAAAGCACTTTCAAAAGATTCACATTTTGATAAAAGAAAATTAGCAACTTCATCAACATATTGAAATTCAAAAACAACATTTTGTATTTGTTTATAAAGATTATGTATTGAGTTACCACATGCACCATCTACATCTTTAACAACTCGTGGATATTTTTCCAAAAACTCTTTAGTATAATAAGTTTCTAATGGATAATTCCCATCATGCGATTGGCCATCATAAATTTTATAAGGACAAGGAACACCCATTGCACGTAAAATTTTATTTCCAAAGCCATTAACCTGTCCTTCTCTCGCAATAATTGGAATCCCACCATTGTTCTTCTTTAAAAAATCTTCTGCAATTTTTTTATCATCGCAAATTAAATAATAATTATTTAATTTTACCATATCATCAAAAAAGCAATCTATTGGTTCAAAAGAAATAGCAGATTGATATAATGTTTCAGTTAAAGGTTGTAAAATTGTAATTTTTTTACCATTCCAACCATCTGGAGCATCCTTATGAGGCATTACCTCCTGATTTATTGCAAAATGAATAGTACAATGTCCATGTGGAACTGATGCATTAAATTGAGATACTTCCTTACCATCAATCACTAAACTATTAGTTACTTCCTTAGTTGCATTCTTTATTGGTGCAATAAGTTCATCATTAATTGGAATATAATCAGTTCTTCTAACTAAAAACATATCATCTAATGATGAAATAAGATTACGCCCAAAGCGAGTATTTTTTTCATTAAATAAATCCAACATTTTTTCTTCTCTCGAAGTTGAAAAATCAAGTAATATTCCATGCTCATTACAAAAATCAAATACATTTTTATAATTATCTCCAAATTCTTTAACAATATATTCAACAACAGCATCTAAATCACCATTATTATAACTATCTATAACCTTAGTAATTTCATTATACCTCTGAAATTTATCTAATAATCCATCTTCAAAATGATAACTATCATTCTTTTTTATTAACTCACTTAACTGTCTAACTTTTTCGTCTAATATTATTTTATTTTTTTCTAATTCGTTTACAGTTTCCCTATAAGACTTATTAAATATTCGATTAATCATATTAAAAGATTCTACATTTTTATTTAAAATTAATCTTTTCTGTTCCAAATCTTCAATTTCTTTTTTTATTTCTTCAATATCAGAATTATTCTTCTTAAATTCAGTTATGTTTTTATAATCTTCATCAGTGAAATGTAAATTTTCCCTAAGTTTAAATAAAACTTCTCCAAACATCATAATCTATCCTTTCTTAACAAAGTTTCATATTTTATATAATAATAGTATAACATAATTCTAAAAACAGCACTAACTTTAAATTTTTTTTGACACATATTAGACACATATTTTTATCTAGAATTTTTTTACATTTTATGTTATATTTATACTAGGTGATAAAAATGAAAAGACAAAGAAAGAAAAAATTTAGTATAAAAAAGACTTTAAGATTAGTAATTCCCCTACTATTTATTATTTTAGGAATCGTTTTATTTATAAATAAAGATAATCTTCATACTTATTATTTAACTAAAACTACTGGTTATGATGAATTAACCATTACTACTATCAAAGATAATAATTTAAATACTGCCATTCTTAATAAAAAATATTCTAAAACTTTAGAAAGTATTATTAATAGTGAATATTTTAATTCTGAATATCTTGATGAATATTTAGATATTGAATATCACGATAAAGATAATTTTTTATCTAATATTGATGCTCTTCTTACCTTAGGATATACTTCTAATGACATTAATCTTATATATAATAAATTAAATGATACTTCTATCAATATAATTATTAATAATACTTATCTAAAAGATTTATCTACTATTATTAATCTTTCTTATTTTAAAGAAGATAATCTAGAAAGATACCTCAAATACATAAATAGTAACGATTTTGACAGTGAAACAGCTATTATCTATGTCAATATTGGTCTAGATAATGATTATTATTCTAATGTTTCTTCTATTGAAGATCCTGATGATATCTTGGTCTTAGTAAATAAATATCATAAATTATCAGCTGACTACATCCCCAGTGATTTAGAAACAATTAATTCTAAATACCAGTGGTATGGAAGAAGTAATCAATTAAGAAAAGATGCTCGTCTTGCTTTTGAAGAAATGTGTGAAGCTGCTACTAAAGATAATATTTATATTTATGCTGGATCTGGTTATCGTTCATATGCTACTCAATTAACTCTATATAATAATTATGTTAAAAGAGATGGCTTTGCTGCTGCCGAAACATACTCTGCTAGAGCTAGTTATTCAGAACATCAAACTGGACTAGCTATGGATATTGCTAACAAAACGGATTTTATTTCTGAAGGCGATAAAGAATATGAGTGGCTCATTAATAATTCATATAAATATGGTTTTATTCTCAGATACCCAAAAGACAAAGAAAAAATTACAGGATATATGTATGAAGAATGGCATTATCGCTATGTTGGTATAGATACTGCCAAAGCGGTCTACGATTCTGGTTTAACATATGATGAATTTGTAGCAAAAAGTTAAGAAGCAACAACAATTCCTAAAAAACAGTTGACAAATTGCTCATCATAATATAAAATTAATGATGTAAGCAATTTTGGAGTAGTACTCAAGAGGCTGAAGAGGCGCCCCTGCTAAGGGTGTAGACTGGGAAACTGGTGCGAGAGTTCAAATCTCTCCTACTCCGCCATTTAATAATTACTAGGCACAACCTAGTTTTTTTTCTTGCCATATAAAAAGAAAAAGCAGTTTCAATAACTACTTTCTTCTCTTTTAGAAGAAATCTCTCATGTTCTTTTTTCTTTTTCCGTTTCACCAAATATAGAAATTATCTCATCAATATTATATTCCATCATAATCCCTTTCCTTAGCCAAATATAATAGCATATTTCAAATATTTTGTAAACTAAAACCAGTTATCATCACTAAAATTATAAATTAAAACACTAATATCAAAAGTATCTCTAAATAAAATTTTTTTATTTACATAAAAATCTTTTTTTCTTATAACTAATTATCATAAAGTAGATTTTCTTTCTCTTTTATAGTATAATTCTTCTAGGTGAGGCATAATGATAACTATCAAAAATAATAAACTCATTAACTATGGCAATCGTGGTATGACTCTAGAAAGCGATATCAATCTAACCAATGATTATTATAAAGAAAAAGATATTGCACTAATCTATAAAAAACCTATTCCAATTAAAGTTTTAAAAGTTAACGAAACTAAAACAAGAATTAAAGATGGCTTTTATGAGCAAAAATCAACTCTTGATTATAGTGGTATATATCATGAAAAATATCTTGAATTTGATGCCAAAGAAACTAATAGTAAAACTAGTTTTCCCTTATCAAATATTCATCCCCATCAAATAGAACATATTAAAAATATCCTAAAATACCATGGAATAGTCTTTCTTATCGTTAGATTTAATTATCATAATCAAACATTTTTATTACCAGGAAAGATACTTATTGAATATTTAAATGAAAATGATCGAAAATCCATTCCCATAAGTTTTTTTATAGAAAAATGTCATCTAATTGAATTAAAATATCGACCACGATTAGATTATTTAAAAATAATTGATATTTTATAATTTATATATTATAATATAATAGAAAAGTAAGGAAGTTGATAAAAGTGAGAAAAGTAAAAAAAAGAAATGCATTAGATAAATTAAAAGACAAAGTTGATGATCTAAAAGATAATTTAAAGAAAGATAATAATAAAAATGGACGCAAAACTGAAAAAGTTAAAGATAGTAAGTCAAAAAATAAAAACAGTTCTAATTCAAAAAGCACAACCAAAAACTCCAATAAAAATAACAATCATAAAAATAGTAAATCAAAAAAGAAAAAAAATAAACGTAGTCTTTGGAAAAAAATAATAACTGTCATTTTGATAATTGGTATTTGTGGTGTCCTACTTATGACTCTTTTATTTGGATTAATTGTCATAACTTCTCCAAAGTTTTCTGAAGAAGCCTTTAATGTTCAAGATCAAACCGTCGTCTATGATATTAATGGTGAAGTAATAGCTACCTTAGGAGCTGAAAAAAGAGAAAGTGTCACCTATGATCAACTACCACAAGTCTTAATCGATGCAATTATTGCTACTGAAGATTCAAGGTTCTTCCAACATAATGGTGTCGACCTTCCAAGATTTATTAAGGCAACTGTTTATCAATTGCTAGGTAAAGATTATGGTGGAGCATCTACTTTAACGATGCAAACTGTTAAAAATAATTTAACTAAAAAAGAAACTATTGAAAAATCAAAAATTCAAAAAATAATTAGAAAATTCCAAGATGTATATTTAGCAGTTTTCAAAGTTGAAAAAGAATATTCGAAAGAAGAAATCATTGAATTATATGTCAATAATTATAATCTAGGTTCAAATGTCTATGGTGTTGGTGAAGCAGCTAAATATTATTTTGGAAAATCAGTTTCTGAATTAACTTTACCTGAAGCTTCTTTGATAGCTGGATTATTCCAAGCACCAAATGGCCACAATCCTTATAGAAATCCTGAAAGTGCTATTGCTAGAAGAAACACTGTTTTAACCTTAATGGTAAGACACGGATATATTACAGAAGAAGAAGCTGAAATGGCTAATAAGGTATCTATTGAAAGCCTTTTAGTAGGTACTAATGGTGATACTGAATATCAAGGATTCATTGATGTTGTTGCCGATGAAGTTGAAGAACTTACTGGAAGCAATCCATATGTTGTTCCTATGAAAATATACACTACCATGGAAAAAAGTATCCAAGATGGCATCAATGAAGTTTTATCTAACTCTGAATGGTATTGGAAAAATGATGATTTAGTTCAAGCTGGTATTGCAGTTGTCAATGTTGAAACTGGTGCTATTGCTGCTGTTGGTGCCGGAAGAAACCGAAGTGGTGTTAGAACATTTAATTTTGCTACTGGAGCTTACAGACAACCAGGATCAACCGCTAAACCAATTTTTGATTATGGTCCAGGTATTGAATACAATAACTTTTCATCTTATACCCTATTCAACGATGAACCATGGACATATACTAATGGCCCATCTGTAAATAACTGGGATGGAGCATTTCATGGATTAGTAACTACTCGATATGCCCTACAATTTTCAAGAAACGTTCCTGCTCTTAAAGCATTTCAACAAGTTGGAACTAAAAATAGTCAAAAATTTGCTTACAGTCTAGGATTAGATGTATCGTTAAATAAAAACTCTGAAAATTACCGAATTGTCAATGAAACAACTGGTGTAGATAATACTATTAATGAAGCATATTCGATCGGTGGAGCCGCCGAAGGATTTACACCATTAACAATGGCTGCAGCCTACTCTGGATTTGCCAGTGGTGGTTATTACACCGCCCCTTACTCCGTAACTAAAATTGAATTCCGTGAAACTGGAGAAGTAAAAGAATTTAAACCAACTAAAACGAGAGTCATGAAAGATTCAACCGCTTATATCATGAATAACATACTTGAATCAGCTGTCACAGGTGGTTTCCCTGGTGGCGCTAGAGTGTACGGTTCTCATGTTGCTGCCAAAACTGGTACTAGTAATTATGACGAAGCTACAATTAAAAAGTATAATTTACCAGGTAATGCTGTTAATGATTTATGGACTGTTGCATATACTTCTCAATACTCCATTGCTGTATGGTATGGTTATGCTAGCATCTATGACGAAGAATCTAATCGTGTTACTTACAATACCAGTAGTGGTGGTTACAAAGAAGGCGTCGTATCGGATGTTATGAAATATATTCCTAAAGATACAAAAGGTTGGACAATGCCATCATCTGTTGTAGCTATTCAAGTAGAAAAAGATACATGGCCTGCAAAACTAGCTAGTGAATATACTCCTAGTGATAAGATACTTACCGAATATTTCGTTCGTGGTACTGAACCAACGGAAGTATCTATTAGATATGCTAAATTAGAAAATGTAACTGATTTAAAAGCCACTATTAATTCAAATAGTGTAACCCTTACATGGGATTATGAAACTCCAAAAGTAATAACTGATAGTTATCTTAAAGAATACTTTAATCAAAGTGTTTATGGCAATCAAAAAGAATATTACTTAAACAAAAGAAAAGAAGAAAATAGTAACGAATTAGGAAATATAGGTTTTGGAATCTATAAAAAAGAAGATAATGGTAGTTTAACGCTAATCGCTTTCACTACTGATAAACAATATACATACGATAATGGATATGGAAATATTGATTTCGTTGTCAAAACTGAATATCAAAAATTTAAATCAAATGCCTCAGATGGAACTAACGTAAAAGTTAACATGGGTAACGCTCCAACTGGTAAATTAACTGCTGAATTAAATGGTAAAAGTTATGTTACTCTAAATGTAGGAACCTATTCCGAAGAAGGTTTTAAATCTATCGAATATATTACTTATACAAATGGTAAAGTCGATGTCTCAAGCAGTGCTAAAATCAAATATCAAATCAATGTCAATACTACACTAAAAGAATTTAATACTGCCAAAGAATTAGAAGAATATATCAATACCTTAGAAGCAGGAACATATAAAATTACCTATGTCATAACCTATTTAAATAATCAAGAAACTAAAACCAGAACTATTATTCTAAGATAGTCAAAAGAACCATTAATTTGGTTCTTTTATTTTGTTCAAAATTATTCTTTTATTTTCCTTAAGCATTTCATTTATATCATCAATTTCAAGTGCTTTATTAATATAGAACAATGATATATCAAATAATCCTAAATAATAATAACTACAACTAAGTAAATTATATATCGTATAATCCCAACTAAATACCTCATTTATATAAATTCTTTCATGATTCTTAATCATTAATGCCCTAGTCAAATAATTAATCACTTCTAAATAATTCTTTTGATTATATTCAAGCATTGCCAATTCAACTAAACCATCTCTTAAATTAGGAGCTTCATCAATAGCTTTTAAATACCATATTCTAGCTTCTTCTATTCTTCCAAGATTTAAATAACATCTTCCAATAAATCTCATCGAAGCCGCTCGTTCTAAATTCCAAGTTGCCTTTTTTAATTTAAGATGTTTAATTAATGTTTCAATTGCTTCATTATATCTTCCATAATACATATATTCTCTACCCAAATAATGCATATTACGATCATCATCTGGATCTTCTTTTACTGATAATTCTAATAATGGCAAATAACTTCCTCTAGATTTAGTCTGATCTGGATAATGATTCAAAATTATTTCATCACTTATTTCTACCCTTTCTTCATTCAAAGAGCAACTCAATACTTCATGTACCGGATGAACCCATTTATAACCTCTTCTTGCATGCGTTTTTTCATAATAAAAACTAACTATCGGTTCATCCCCATCAAGTCTCCAGTTATATATATATCTAAGTCTCGTCGTATCTTTTTTCCAACACTTCTCTATTTTCTCTCTCCATCCTGGCAAAAAAACTTCATCCAAATCAGTACATACACATATATCCGTATCCATAGGGACTAAATCAAGTGATTTATTTCTTGCTACATCAAATCTCCAAGGATCTATTTTTTCTTGTTTTACATTTACCCCATGACTCTTAAGCTTAGTAACCGTCTCATCATCAGATCCTGTATCAAGTACATATATTTCATCTGCTTCCTTCATTGATTCATACCATCTATCTACAAACTTTTCTTCATTCTTACATATTGCATACACACATACCTTATATTTATATTTCATAATTCCTCCATCATATTATATGAATCTTTAACATAATTTTCCATATTCTTTTTATAATTCTTACTTATTCTTTTTATATACTTAAAATACCTTGGAGGTGATATATGAATAGAAAATACTCATAAAATATGATATAATTTAAGTGGAGGTATTCTCATGAAATATACGATAGTCTTAGTAGAAGATGAAATCAATCTAAATAATCTTATTAAAGTCTACCTAGAAAAAGCTGGCTATAATGTCATTCAATATTTTAATGGAACTGATGCTCTCAACAATATAGATATTAAAGCAAACCTATGGATATTAGACATTATGCTTCCTGATGAAATAAATGGATATGACATTATCAAAAAAATAAGAGAAAATAATGAAATGATGCCCGTAATCTTTACCTCAGCCAGAGATAAAGACTTAGACAAAATAATTGGTTTAGAATTAGGCAGTGATGATTATCTTACTAAACCATATTCTCCCAAAGAACTAGTCTTAAGAGTAAATAACTTAATTAAAAGAGTCTACTCTAGTGATATGTCTAAAATAAAATATAATAATTACTTAATAGACCTAGAAAAAAGAATAGTATCTTCAAATAATGAAAACTTAAATTTAACTACATTAGAATTTGATTTATTAAAAATGTTTTTAACAAACAAAAATAAATCTTTTTCAAGGGATGATATCTTAAACATTATTTGGGGAGAAAATTATTTCGGAACTGATCGTGTCGTTGATGATTTAATTCGTAGATTAAGAAGAAAGATGCCTGACTTAAACATTGAAACAATGTATGGCTATGGTTATAGATTAACATGAAAAAACTATCATTAACCAAACAATTAATATATATATGTATCCTAATCGTAGGAATAATCTTTATAGCCCTAGGCATAATACTACCTAACAAATTACTACCTATATATGAAGAAAACATATATAACAAATTAAAACAACCATTAACATTCATTAGAACTTCTGATGATATAGATAATATTACTATTGTTGAAGATACCGATATTGCTTATATATATCAAACCCAAGACCTAATATTCGTATCTCGTAATATTAATGATGTCATTAAAGATTTTGATACTTCTATCATAAAATACACTACCAATAAATATGGTAAAATTATCTATAAAAACAGATTATATTATTACTATCGTATTTCTAATTCTAAAAATGAATCAATAATTTCTATAACGAATGATAAATATGTAAATGATTTAGAAAAAGATACCTTTCATACAATTCTATTAATAACCGGACTTTCTTTTACCCTTTGCTCCTTAATACTGATAGTTTGGTCAAATAATTTAGTAAACGATATAATCATTCTAAAGAAAAAAATTAAGAATATTGATAATGACAATTTTAATATAACCTTAAATCATAACTTCGAAGATGAAATATACTCCTTAAATGAATCTATCGAAAGTATGCATGAATATCTAATGAATAATGAATCTTACAAAAATCAATTATATCAAAATATTTCTCATGATTTTAAAACTCCAATAACTGTAATAAAATCATATATTGAAGCTACTGAAGATGGCATAGAAACCAATGAAGAGAGTTTAAAAATAATTAAAGAACAAATAAATAAATTAGAAAACAAAGTACACTCCTTATTATATTTAAATAAATTAAACTATTTAAAAGAACAAGAATCAAAGTTAAAATCAAGAACCAAATTATCTGAAGTAGCTATTGCATCAGTCGAAAAATTTAAATTAATTAGACCGGAATTAAATTTTAAATTAGATCTTGATGAAAAAGAAATATTTCGTGGTACATATGATATGTGGGAAACCATTATTGATAACTTGTTAAATAATTTCATGAGATATGCCAAAAAAGAAATTAAAATTACCATTAAAAATCAAAAAATAATTCTATTTAATGATGGTGAAAAAATCGACAAATCGATTATTAATAATATTTTTACTCCATATGAAAAAGGATTAAATGGCATGTTTGGACTTGGATTATCAATTGTCAAAAAAACCTTAGAATTATTAAATTACGATATTGAAGTTACTAATGTTAAAAATGGTGTAACTTTCACTATAAAATAAAGAGTTTTATTAGAGCTCTTTATTTTTCTTTCTATTTATGATATAATCTCAGAAAGAGGTAAACATATGAAAAATATAGAATTAACTTTTATAACTGATGATATTGGAAACATTAAGAATTGTACTATCAATAATAATATAATCAAACTACCAGAAGATAAAATAGAAGAGATTTTTAATCAATTTAAAAGGAAATATCCTAATCCATCTAAAAGTTGCCAAAATCGAACACATAAATATACTTTTAGTGATGTTGATAATGATGAACTATCCAATTTAATTACTACATCACTAAATTATCAAATAAAATATTCTAATTATCAAATAAAAAAATATCAAAAAAATATGATTATAAGTATTATTGCTACCTTGGCTCTTATTATTTTTGCACTTGTTTTAGGTCCTAGTGCAAATCTTCCATTATTTTATTTAATAGTAACAGCATGTACTGCTATCAATGCTTTTAACTTAAATAATAAAATTAAAAAAACAAATTTAAATTTATCTGATATAACAAAAATAAACAAAAAACTATTGGAAGATATTAACGCAGACCAAAATAAACTAGTTGCTACAAAAAATAACCAAACAACATATAATCATAATCAAAATAAATCCACATCATTACCTGATATATCACTACCATTACAACTAGAAAATGAAGAATCAAAAAAAGATACTAAAAGTTATAGTTATTATAAGGATAAATCTACTTCTCCATTAGATATTCCATTAGATTATCAAGCAGAAAATGAAGAAAAAGATAAATCATCAAATGATTTTGATGTTCTATCAGTCTTTGAAAAGCCAAAAAAAGGTCAAAGAAGGTAAAAGAAAAAACTACTAAATGTAGTCTTTCTTTTTTATTTGTTTTTCTCCACCTCAGCACCATTTGTTTTACTTTTTGATTCTAATCCAAAAAAACCGTTGAACGTCTTATATAATCCCTCTGCTCCTATTAAAGTAAATAAACCTATCCAAATTGCATATAATAAATTAGAAGTATAAAAACACAATGCATAACATATCCCAATCGATGTTGATAAAAAAATTGATATAATACTATTACCAATTTTACCAAAATTCAAAGTACCTTTTATCTTTTGAATAGCTTGTGATGATATAATACTAGCAATTGTAGATACATATATCATATCAAGTAATAGTTCACTATTCATAATTATCACGTACATATTGATCAATATCTTTAATCTTAAGTTCTGCCACCGTCATTCTCTCAAATATTTTATTAAGCTTATTAACTTTATCTTCAAGTAAACCAATTCGATAACTTAAAAGTTTATTTGTTGAATAAGCACCCACTAAAGAACCAAACATTGTCCCTATCAAAGCAAGTAATGCTACTAAAATATCACTATTCATTATATACCTCCCCCACTATATTATATCCAAACTATACCATCCCGTGTAATTATTTGACACATTCAATTATCCATGGTATAATTTATATGTCATGGGGCTGTCTTGGCTTCGACAGGAATACAATGCTCTATTTTGCAGGTCGAGTGTCTACGTTAAAGACAAACAAAAATAACTGGAAACAGAAATAATTTAGCTGTTGCATACGCTTAAAATAGCGGCACAGGCTTCTCTATTACTTTAGCTTACGAGTAATAAAAGAAGTTAATAAAGTAAGCTATAGTGTATTCCATTTCTATAAAATACATCGAATCTAATAGAATAGTAAATATCCTAAGTTTGTTAATTTGTAAGATATTTATAAAACTCATAAATTAACTAAACCTGTAGATAAATATTGATGAGTATTTTTGGACAGGGGTTCGATTCCCCTCAGCTCCACCAATTTGATTTAGTCGAACCCATTGTTGAAAAAGGTTCGTTTTTTTATACCCTAAAACCCAATTTCCCACCATCTTTGATAATTTTCTATACATTTTAGCAAACATTCAACTACAAAATGTTTTTTTTTCAACATATGGTTAGAATCCCCTCAACTCCCCCACTGATGGGAGTAGAACACAACATATCGCAATAATTTATGAAAGTCTAGTATAAAAATAAACAAAAGACTTTCAACTTTTTACTTATTTACGATTATTTACTTCATTATAAATCCAAATACCTGAAATTATGAAATTATATATTAACTTTAAGATAACATTATGATATGATTTTATAAGCATCTAACAAAAAAAGAGAAATTTTTATATTCTCTTTAAATTATACTTTAAAATTAAATTATTTATAAAAAAATGCATTAATTGTATTATTGTCTGAATGATCACTAGTAATAAATTGATACTCATTATTATTGTTTATAATGATATTTCTAGCAGTATCTACTTCAATAGAAATAATTTTAATTTCATCTTCTTTTTCTTCCATACAATTGTTACCAGTACAACCTTTGCTAAATATTTCTAACTCATATTTATTATTACTAACTTCATTTATATCTGTAATAGTTCCAAATATAATACCATCAGTTCCATACTGACCTTGTAAATATTGTTTGGTTGATTTATCAATTGAAATCATATAATAACCATGACCCCAAACACCATTTATTTTTTCTAAAATAGTATTAAAATCCAAAACAGTATTATCATCATTATCATTATTATTATTTTGATTATTATCGTTAATATTCTCATTTGTACCATTTTCATTTACTTTATTTGTATTAAAACTAATAGTTCCAGTAGCAAATAATATACATAATGTAGCCAATATAATTATAATTACAACTAATAACGCAATTACTCCTTTATAACTTTTTTGATTTTCCACTTTTTATTCACTCCTTTCATTTTAATTATAACATTAATTTATCATTTTTTGAATATCTTGATTATATTTTTTTTAGAGAAATATAATAAACAATAAGTTAAATCACAAAATATATTATTCACATTATTTTTAAAGCCAAAACCTTAATTTATATAGTATTACAAAATCAATATGCATTTGAAGTTAACCATATTTGTATTATTTTTTGTCAGTTGATTTGCAATTCATTTGAAGTATGTTTGTACTATTCATTTGAAGTTGAAGTATAGGTTAATATGAAATTTTGCACTTTCAAGTACAAAACATTAACCATTATGATCTATACTTAATATAATTATCAAAATAATTTAAGTAATAAAAATAACTACAATATTAAATAATAATTATACTCGTATTACTATCATCAATACCCTTAAAATATAAGGTTTTAAGGCATCAAAGGGATTTGGTAGTCTCCCCTCTGTCCCACCAAGTTGTATTTTCCTAGTACTAAAAGTACTAGTTTTTTTATACTCAAACTCACTCAAAAAGTTAATTTGTTATTGTTTATTTTTAATAAAATAACTCCTAATATACTTCTTAGCATCAAACAACGAATACTTTTGTCCATTTATAAAAAACAAATCCATATCCTCATGATATTCATCATAATATAAAACTAATAAATTCTCATCATTTTTACTGAATACAATCCTATGTGGTGTAATCGAATGTATATTACTCTTATCAAATTTCACAATATAACCATCATAATATGTAATCTTTATTCCACTACTTTTAAATGTCTTGTTTAATAATTCTTTTACCGCTTTATCAAACAACAATCTTTCTACAAAAATTATACGAATTATAATCACCTCCTGAAGTTATACATTAACTTCAAGCAAACAATATCACATAAATTTAGAAAAGTCCAACAAAAAAAGAAGTACTATTAGTACTCCATAAATATTATTTTTTTGTATAATAAGTATTTTCCATATCATTGCAACCAGGAACAGTTGAGCGAAATTTATAGTTACTACCATCATATTTAGAGCCTATTAAACTACGATTAAATTCCCCGTTATTATTAATATCAATTTCTAATATTATAGCATCATTATTTGTAATTGTTCTATAAGAAACTTCCTCTTTTAAAATAACATTGCCTGTATTGCAATCTACACTAGCATAATCACCCTTACCATTTACTTTTAATGTGAAATAATTTTTATTGTCATCACTATTGTAATATGTTCCTAATATATTCTCAGCAATAGCATCATCATAAATTGTATTATTTTGTTCTGATTGTTCATTATTTATAACGTTATTCCCAATTTCATTATTGACATTTTGATTCGAATTATCATTTACTACTTCCTTATCATTTAAATTAATAGTCCCTGTTGAAAATAATATACATAATGTAGCTAATATAATTATGATTACAATCAGTAATGCTATTACTCCTTTATTGTTATTTTGTTTCTCCACTTTTTATTCACTCCTTCCATTTCAATTATAACATGAAATCCTTGTATTTTAAACATTAAATTAATGTTTTGAGAATACTATGAGATTTTTTTGAGATTATTCTGAGAATTTCATAAAACAAATTGTGGTCTAATTTGAGACTTTTTTGAGGATTTTTTGAGATTGTTTGTAGGTTTATATACAATATAAAACTTACTCTATTCTTTTATATATTTTTTTCATCAAATCAATATATTAATTTTATCTTTTTTACATAATTATACTATTTTTGTTAAGTAAAACCCTTATTTTCTATGATATTAAGCATTAAAGGGGTTCGAGAACATCCCCACAGCTGCACCATTGATGGAAACAGTCTACCCCCCTGTTGAAAGGTGGTTCGTTTTTTATACTCAAAATACATCCCTAACCAACTGTGTTAACTATTTGTCTTTTTTCGCAAACATTTTATTAAAAATGTTTGTTTTTATTTAACATGGGGTTCAATTCCCATCAGCTCCCCTCTAGTGGAAGTCGAACCCAACACACCACAATAATTTATGAAAGTCCAGTATAATTTTGAATATTTATGTCTTTTTATGTAAATAGTATATAAAGCATCTAGAACATAAAAAAAGCATAGATATATTATTCAATATATTAGCAATCTATGCTTCTTTTTATAATTAATTCTCTTTATCGCTTTTACCTAAATTACATCTATCACATAATGTTTGTAAATTACTTAAAGTAGTTATACCACCTTTTGAAACAGGAATTATATGATCAACATGTAATTTAGCCCCGTCTTTAGCAGAAATACCGCACTTTTGACATTTAAAATCATCTCTTTGTAATACATCATAACGCATTTTATCAGTTAAATATTTTCGCTCTCTTTTTGATGTTTCATCATATTTTTTACCATTTCTCCATTGCATATATAAATCACATAATTCTTGATATCCTACTATCCTATTCTTCTTATACGTATTTTTTTCAGA
>CAMGAM010000012.1 GCA_946007485.1 uncultured Mycoplasmatota bacterium | reverse complement strand
CTTATTATAAGCATCTTGTGGATTAGCCGAACATAGCATACATACTCCAGTTGATCTAATTGCATAAATATCTTGATGATCTCCAAAAATTGAGAGCGCATGTGTAGCTAAACTTCTTGCCGCTACATGCAAAACGCCTGGAAGCATCTCCCCAGCCATTTTATAAAGCGTTGGAATCATAAGTAAAAGACCTTGACTCGCTGTAAAAGTTGAAGACAAAATTCCAGACTGTAAAGATCCATGAACTAAAGCTGCTGCCCCCGCTTCCGATTGCATTTCTACTACTTTAACTTTATTACCCCAAAAATTAACTTCACCGGTATTTGCTAATACATCTACCTTTTCTGCCATTGGTGAAGCAGGAGTAATTGGATATATTCCACATAATTCTGAAAATTTATATGCTACATTACTAACGGCTTCATTGGCATCCATTGTTTTAAATTTACTCATCTAATACACCTCTATTCACTATTAATTATATAACAAATAGTTTCAATATTCAACTAACTTTTTGGATTGCCTTAATAAAAAAAGAGATTATTACTTACTACAAGTATAACCTTGAGTTGTATAATTATCTCTTAAAGTGTCGATATCTCTAGATAGATTTAAAGTATTTAAATCAGTATCTGTAATTGCATCATAATCAATCACATAAGTTACTTTATAATTATTATCCGTATCAGTCGTGTTTTGAACTGAAAATCCTTGAATATTTCCATATCTATTTTGTACTGTTGCATGTCTTTCTTTAAGACCAGCAATATCTAAAATAGTATCAGTAACTCCACCGATAATTGTATCAATAGCACTACCAACAATACCATCGACAATACCATCATTATCTTTTTGTGTATCATTAGTTGTTCCGTCAGTACCAGTACCTACACCATCTATATCGTCTTTACCATCATTATCTGTATCAGTAATTGTATCTTGCTTATAATCATAAGTTATTCTTACTTTTTTAACTTCTTTACCCTCGTAATCGACAGCATAAGTTGTTTTAGTAGTAAGTGTTCCCGCCGTATTTTCATAAGTACAGCTCATAGTTTCAGTAGCACCAGCACCACAACCAGTAAGCACTAGAACACAAAGTAAAGATAAGACTAAAAATTTTTTCATTGCATACCTCCTTTTACTACTAGTATTTCCTATAACATTAAAAAAATGAATGGAAATTTATAACATAAATCCGTTCATTTTCCATATCTTACCATTTTTTATTTTTTGATATGATTAGAAGAAAGGTCTTCAGATAATACATTTTCTTTATCTGGTGAATAAATAACTTCTCTCTTATTGTTTACACCATCAAAAATTACATCTAAAGAATAACTTATCTTAGAAGGAACAGATGGCTTAGGTTTCATTAACTGTAAATAATAATCTTTTGGTATTTCTATAAAAATAGGTCCAAATTTATCTCCTACTTTTCTTCTTAATGTCGAATCAAATATAAAAAATTTATTATTATTTTCTACTAAGTTAAAAGCATGACAATCATATTTTCCATCAATCTTAATTTCTAAAAACTTAAGCGTTGAATTAATGTTTAAAGATTTAAATAAATTATGTGCTAAACTTGCTCTTTCGACACACATAGCTACATTTTTTCCTTTCAATGAAGATAAAGTTCCTATTCCTAATTCTACCTCATCGTCCATATCTGGAAAATAATTAAGTCTTTCCCTAACATTATCAATTCCACCAAAATATTGCCATACCGTATCAAAAACAACATCACCAATATTTTCTAATGATAATTGAGAATATCCTTTAATTTTTTCTTTTAACATATCATAAGCATCCGAAAAATCGCCAATTTTACAATGAATTTTATCTAATCCAGAACTAATGCAAATAACATTATTATTTGTTAATTCATCACTTTAAGAAGATATAATTCCACAATAAATAGCACCTCTATAACTATTAACTCCAATATCTCTATTAATATTATTAAACTCAATCTTATTATTTTCCATTATTATTATCCACCTACCTAATAAAAGTATACAAAAAAAAGGATAATTTGTAAATAAATATCCTTTTCTAATAATCACAATTTCCAGGAGTTCTTGGATAAGGAATTACATCTCTAATGTTATCGACTCCAGTTAAGTATATAATAAGTCTTTCAAATCCCATTCCGAATCCTGAGTGAACACAACCACCAAATTTTCTTAAATTCAAATACCACTCAAAATCTTCTTCTTTCATACCAAGTTCACGAATTCTCTTAAGAAGTTTATCATAGTCTTCCTCTCTCTGACTACCTCCCATAAGTTCTCCCGCTCCTGGTACTTCTAAGTCAACGGCTGCCACTGTTTTACCATCATCATTTTGCTTCATATAAAAGGCTTTTATATCCTTAGGCCAATTTTTAATAAATACCGGTCCATTAAAGTATTCAGTAATATATTTTTCATGTTCTCTAGCAATATCTTCACCATATTCTGGAGGAAATTCCCACTTGACTGGTGCTTTTTTTAGTATTGAAATAACCTCTTCATGATCAACCCTAGTAAATTTGCTATTAATAAGTTTATTTAACTTCTCAAGAAGTCCTTTCTCAACAAACTTATCAAAAAATTCCATTTCCATAGGACAATTATCTAAAACATATTTAACGACATATTTTAGCATTTCTTCCATAATATCCATATCACCATCTAAATCACAAAAAGCTACCTCAGGTTCAATCATCCAAAATTCAGAAGCATGCGTTTTTGTATTAGAATTTTCAGCTCTAAAAGTTGGTCCGAAAGTATAAACTTTTTTATAATTCATTGCAAATGTTTCTGCTTGAAGTTGGCCACTAACTGTAAGTGCCGCCTTCTTTCCAAAAAAATCTTTTGAATAATCTACCTCTTTACTTTCAGATACTCTATCTAAATCTAAAGTAGTTACCTGAAACATCTCACCTGCACCTTCACAATCACTTGCCGTAATTATTGGTGCATGAAAATATACATATCCATTATCTTGAAAGTATTTATGAATTGCATAAGCAGCCACACTTCTAACTCTAAAAACTGCTCCATATAAATTGGTTCTTGGTCTAAGATAAGCCTGCTCTCTCAAAAATTCTCTCGTGTGTCTTTTTGGCTGAATTGGATAATCCTCAGGACAATCACCACATAAAGTATAATCAATTAACTTCATTTCAAAATCTTGCCCTGATCCTTCAGACTTAATAATCTTTCCATGAACTTTAATTGCACTACCAATATGTAATTTTTGAATCTCTTCAAAATTTTCTAAAGAATTATCATAAACAATTTGTAAATTTTTAAAACAAGTTCCATCATTAAAATCAATAAAACCAAATTCTTTTTGTTTACGATGATTTCTAATCCATCCTCCGACCACAACTTCTTTTCCAATATAATCATCTCTAAATAAGCAACATACATCTATCATGCTATTCCTTCTTTCTTAGAAATATTATACCATAAAACTAAAATATTATATATTTTTTTTATTAAAAGGCATAAAAAATCTTTTTGGATTTTCAGCTACCATATTATATAAAGATGGTTTACCTCTAAGTTCCCTAATTATTTCAACATCAGCTGTTGATAAAACAATTGATAAATTCAAATCATCTTCCTCACAAACTCCAGTTAATTCTCTTCCTAACAAATAATCTGCAGATACATCAAATGTATCTAATATTTGCATAAAAATATCCATGCTAGGAATTCTATTTCCCTTCTCATAACCTGAAATAGAAACTTTAGATACTCCAAGTATTTTTCCCAATTCCATTTGACTTAAATTCTTTTCTTTTCTTAATTCCTTTAATCTAAAACCTAAAAACATACTTCCTAATCCTTTCCTATTATATAAATTTTACTATAAAAATTGCAAAACCAAAAGAGTTATTTCTTTTTTTTACCAGATTTACCATTTTTATTACTTCCTGAATCATTGTCAGAATTATCATTGGTATTATCATCAATATCAATTAATTCACTTTTTTCTTCCAAAGTATTCTCAATAATATCTTCTTTCTTACTATTCTTAGCAGAAGCCAAAAAACTAACTTTTTCTGCTACAATTTCCATTTTTTTATATTTTGTGCCATCTTCTTTTTCAATAATTCTTGTTTGTAGCCTTCCTTTAATTCCAAGAATATCACCAGTCTTACAATACTCACTAGTATTTTCTGCTATTGATGTCCATAAAGTGCAATCTAAAAAATCCGTTTCATATTCACCATTAGCATTCTTGTAAGATCTAGGAACAGCTAGAGTAATAATACTAACTTTTTTCCCACTCTCAGTAAGTTCTAATTCTGGACTTTTAACTAATCTTCCTACTAAAATAAGTTGATTTACCATTCTTTTACCTCCTTTCAAAACTGACTATATCACAGGAAAAAATCGTCATCAAATTGTAAAATTTAATTTCTGCAACTTTTAATAGTTAAAAATTTAAAAATCATCAAATTAAAAAATTATTAAAATATCAAAAATTTAAAAACTAAAACTTTTAATATCAAGAAAATAAATTTCTGACAAAAAAAATAAAAAATCAAACACAAAATTTGATTTTTTATAAATTGACGCAAACTTTACACTATTTTGTTTTACTATAAAGAGGAATAATACTATTAGCAACAGCTTCAGCATATTTATCCATATTATTTATTAAATTATCTAAATCATCTTTATTAGAAATATAACCAAGTTCTAATAAATATGCTTCTGTTCCAATATTACTATTTATATAAGGATTACCAACAATTTCTTCGTTTCGATTATCAACATAAGCTCCAGTAATAATTCCTCCACTTTCTCTAATTATATAATAATAATTAGATTTCGTAGTTATATCATAAGGTACTCTTCCTTTATCTAGATTATCTTGTGATGAATTTTCAATTTCACTTTCAGTAAATGTTCTTGTATATATTCCATCAAAAACTTTACTAATTTTATTAGCTGAGTAATTTAATCCAGTTATCTCGGTAATATTCGTAGCAAGTGTTTTTGCAAAATCATAATTAATATTATCGGCTGTATATACTTCAAGTCCATTTACTGAAGCCAAACTATTACTATTAAAATGAATTGAGAATAAATATTTTGCCTTTACCTCATATGGAACAACTGCCCTACCATGTACTCCATATTCCGGCAATTTTTCATTTGTTGAAAGTTGTCCCACCTCGTGAGTAAGCTTAACTTTCATACCAGTACTTTCTAATTTTTCTTTAATCATAAAAGCTAAGTCTAAAGTAAAATCAGATTCCTTATATCCATATCTATCAGCTCCACCATCCATTCCTCCATGTCCAGGATCAATAACAATGTCATAAATATCTTCATCTATATTCTCATTTACTTTAATCATCATTGTCGGATAGCTTTCTTCACTATCAATAACAATTTTATTATCTACATTACTAAATGTATAATAAATTGTCTCTTTATATTCCGTATTATTTTTTAATGAGTAATATTTATATATTTCATTCCCATTATCATCAGTCTCTTTACTTCTCAAAAACAAAAAATATTCACCTCTTGGAATATCTTCTAGATATAATCCATCATTTACAAGGTTAGATAAATTAAATTCATTGTCATCAATATTAATATCAAATGCAATAAACTCTCCATTATATAAGACTAATTCTAAATTATTCCCATTTACAATATTACCATGTAAATTTAAATGAGTTCCATATATATATAATTCATTAATATTAATAACTTCTTCTTGTATTTCTAAAACAGGAATTTTTTCTTTGAATTTTGTATCATATAATAAATATCCCCCAAATAAAATGAGTAAAATAAGTATTACAATCAAAAATTTTTTCATTTCCACCTCCATAACTAGAAAATTATTTTTCATTTTCATTAATATTATCAGCAAGCAGTCTATTAAGTTCAACTGCATATTCCATAGGTAATTCCTCTCTAAAAGCATTAATAAATCCTAATATAATTAATTCTTTAGCTTTATCCTCGCTAATTCCTCTACTCATCAAATAAAATAATTTATCTTCTTCTATTTTAGATACTGTTGCTTCGTGTTCCAAATAAGAACTCTTATTATTAACTATATTTGTAGGTATCGTATCACTTTTTGATTTTTCATCCAAAATAATCGTATCACATTTAACATTACTAACAGAATTAACTGCTCGCTTACCAATTTTAACAGTTCCTCTATATGTTGCATTTCCTCCATTTGAAGCAATTGATTTTGATATAATATTGCTTTTCGTATATGGAGCCAAATGAATCATTTTTGCCCCTGTATCCTGAATTTGTCCCTTACCAGCTGCCGCCACTGTAATACAATTTCCTCTCGCATAAGGGCCATTTAAAATACAACAAGGATATTTCATATTAGTTTTAGATCCTACATTTCCATCAATCCATTCCATTAAACCATTTTCATCAACAATTGCTCTTTTTGTAACTAAATTATACACATCATTAGACCAATTTTGAATAGTTGTATATCTACACTTCGCATTTTTTCCCACATAAATTTCCACAACTGCTGCATGAAGAGCATCTTCTGTATAGGTTGGAGCTGTACACCCTTCAATATAATGAAGCTCGCTATTATCATCTACAATAATCAGTGTTCTTTCAAATTGCCCCATATTTTTACTGTTAATTCTAAAATAACTTTGCAGTGGTCTATCTAATTTAGTATTTTTAGGAATATAAATAAAAGTTCCACCACTCCATACGGCACCATTTAATGCTGTATATTTATTTTCGTCATATTTAACTAAATTATTAAAATATTTCAAAAAAAGTTCTGGATATTTCTTCAAAGCACTATCTGTATCCATAAATATAATATTTTTACTTTCTAGTTCTTTAATCATATTATGATAAATTACTTCACTATCATATTGTGCACCCATTCCATCTAAATATTTATTTTCAGCATCAATAACTCCTAAATCTTTAAATTCATTCCTAATAGCACAACTAATTTTTTCCCAATCATTAGTAAGTTCTTCGGTTCTTTTTTTATAATAAGTAATTGAATCAAAATCAATATCTAACTTAGGTCCCCAAGAAGGATTATCCATTTTATCAAAACATTCAAATGACTTAATTCTAAAATCTTTCATCCATTTTGGTTCATTTTTAATGCTAGATATTTCACTAACTACATCTCTTGTCAACTTCATCATATCACCTCGAGTCAATTCAACATTATTATAGCAAATTTCTGAAAATAAGTACACATTTGCTAAAAAAAATGCCATATTTACAGTAAAATCGACAAAAAGAGTTTACTAAAACATTTTGTAAACTCTTGCTTTATCATCATCATTTCTATACAAAGCTATTAAATTATTATCTTTGTCAAATATAAATTTTTTATCTGTATCAACAAATCTGTTGATAGGACATCCGTTCTTAATCTTGAATCCTTCATCATCAGAAACCATCATTCGCTTAATATCTGGAAAAGCATCTTCTATTTTAATTAAATTATATTTACCATTTTTAATTTCATCTATCGTATTTGCATTATCCAAAGTAAATTCGCCTAATCTAGTTCTAACAAGACTATTCATAACTGCTTTAACACCAAGCCTATTTCCAATATCTCTAACTAAACTTCTAATATATGTCCCTTTACTAACATTACATTTAATTTTAAAAAATATCTTTCCATCTTTATGCAAAATATTATCAATAATTTTAATATCATGAATTACTACTTCTTTTTTTGGCAAATCAATATCGATATTTTTTCTTGCATACTCATATAATTTTTTTCCATTTACTTTAACTGCTGAGTATTTAGGAACCTCTTGCAAATAACTACCTTTAAAAGAATTAACTGCTTCATATATATTTTTATCTTCTAAAAAGACATCTTCTGTCGATACAACTTTTCCAGTCATATCTAAAGTATCTGTTTCTATTCCTAAAGTAATTCCTGCAATATACTCTTTATCATGGTTAGTTAACAATTCACATACTTTTAATGCTTTTCCTATACATACCACTAATACCCCACTAGCTTCAGGATCCAGTGTTCCTGTATGACCAACTTTTTTTGTCTGAAAAGTCTTTGATATTATGTTCACAACATCTCTGCTAGTGTATCCTAAATCTTTATTAATAATTAAAATACCATTCATTTATTAGAAAATTCCTTCATAGTTTCACTGATTAACATATCTTTTGTCTCTTTAAAACTCAAATTAACTTTAGCCCCAGCAGCCATTTTATGACCACCACCACCAAATTTAGCAGCAATACCATCTACACATATTTTACCATTTGACCTAAATGATACCCTATATCCATCATCTTCTCGCATGAAAATTGACACTTCCACTCCGCTAATATTTCTACCTAAATCGACAAGCCCCTCATGATCACCATATTTAGCACCAACATTTTCTAAATCCTCTCTTGAAATATAAGAAAAAGCAATTTTACCATCACCATATAGTTCTAATCGATCTAAAGTCATTTTTAATAAAAGGTATTGTGGCATAGTTTTCTTTGATAAAACCATATAGTAAATATTATGCAAATCCACTCCCAAATCAAGCATTTCCGCTGCCATCAAAAAAGAATTCTTATCAACATTATTATTTCTAAAACCAGTTGTATCGGTAATTAAACCCGTTGTTAAACACTCTCCAATTTTTTTGGTGAATTTAACATTCCATTCTTTAAATAAATAATAAATTACCTGTGCACAAGCTGATGTATTATCTTCAACATAGTTAATATCACAGAAATTAGTATTTGAAGCATGATGATCAATCCCAATTGTTTTTTTACAATGTTCAAACTCGCAATTGGCTTGTCCAATTCTTTCCTTATTAGCACAATCAACAACTATCGCTAAATCATAAAACTTATCACTCTTATCAACAATTTTGTTGATAGAGTCCAAATACATATAAGATTCAGGAACTTCTAAAACAACCATATCAACAGATTTGTTGATAGAACTTAACATATGATAAAACGCCATCATTGAACCAATTGCGTCACCATCAGGATTTTCATGGGTAAGTAAAATTATTGAATTACTTTCTTTAATTGTTTCCCAAATTTTGCTTTTCATTATTTATCCTTTCAATTATATCATCAATTTTTTTTCCATACTCAACTGATTCATCATATACAAAATGAATCTCTGGCATTTTTCTTATCTCAATTTTTTCACAAAGTGAACTTCTAATAAATCCACTAGCTTTGTTTAGTGCATCTGTTATCTTCTTTTTATCATCTTCTAAGGAAGTAAAATAAACTTTTGCAAATGATAAATCATTTGTTATTCTAACTTCAGTAATCGTTACGAACTTAACATCTTTATCTTTTACTTCATCATGTAATATTTCACTAATTTTCTCCATAAAAGCATTATTAAGTCTTTCCATTTTTACACTCATAAAATACCTCCTCCATTAAATAACTATTTTCTAATACTACCTTTAGATTGATTATTAATTTCTTCATTTAAAGCATCTTTATATCCTCTTAGAAAATCCTTATTACTTTGATATATTTTTGTCGCCATTTCTATTTCTTTTCCAGTGAGATACCAGTCTCTTCCTGCATTATAAGCTACAATACTTGCTTCTTGTCTTCTTTTTTCAACAATATACTGTTGTCTTACAAAATATCCCATCTTAATTAATTCCTCTTCAGTAATAGGTTCACCACTCTCAAAAATTTTCTTACCAAGTTCACATTGCTTTTCTCTATCATTAAGATCAGCTTGTGTTGGCTTTATTCTCAAATTTAATCTCTCATTTTTCTTATTTTCACTCATATCAGAAAAAACACAATTTATTGCTGAAATTTTTTTATCATTTTTAGATCCCATAATAATACACCTATCTCATTTTTTTAGAATTTTCTTGACTATCCTTCCAAGATGCTACTCTTGCCTCTTCATATCCAAGCATAAAATTATCATTAAGCATTTTCTTCTTTTGCTCTTCTGTTAATAATTCAATTATTCCACCACTGTTATAAAAATCTGCTCCAGACTTTTTTTGCATATCAACTACTAATTTCTTTCTTTTTGCTATATTATATCCAGTAATAAAATCTTTTTTAAAAAATTTATCTTTAAGTTTTTGATAAAGTTCATTATATTCATCTAATTTATCTAATTCTTCAAGAGTATTTCCTTCCTCAAACCAATCAATTCCTTCTTGCATAGCTGAATAACTAAAGTTGCCATTACCGACAAAATTATTTGAAATATATGTATCTTTTGCTACAGAACTATCTGCAATTATATTAAACACAGTTCTTGATTTTAGATATGGTCTATTCTGTTTTGTTTCTTTTGCCATTATCTTTCTACCTCCACTACTTCATAAGCTTCAATGATGTCTCCTTCTTTAATATCATTGTAATTTTCGATTGTAATACCACATTCAATTCCTTGTTTAACTTCTTTTACTTGATCTTTTTCTCTTGCAATTGAATTAATATTACCATCATATATTACAACACCATCACGAATAACTCTTGCTTTCGCATCTCTTCTAACAATTCCCGAAATAATATAACTACCAGCAATTGTTCCCACTTTTGAAAACTTAAACAATTTTCTAACCTCTGCCTGTCCTAAAACTTTTTCTTCATAAATAGGTTCTAACTTACCTTTCATAGCAGCTTCCATTTCTTCAACAACCTTATATATAATATTATAAAGTCTAATATCGACACCTTTTTCTTTAGCATATTCGTAAATCTTATTATTTGGTCTAACATTAAATCCAATAACAATCGCCTTTGAAGCCGCCGCTAATACAACATCGCTCTCACTTATTGCTCCAATTCCACTTCTAATAACATTTACTCTAATACCCTCAACATCAAGTTTAGTTAATGAATTTTTAACAGCTTCTTCGCTACCTTTAACATCAGCCTTAAGTACGACATTAATTTCTTTTTCTCCAGCTTCAATTCTATTAAATAAATCGTCTAATGATACCGAAGTATTACCTCCATTATTTCGCTTTTTAGCCGCTAATTTACGTTCTTCAGAAATAGCTCTTGCTTTCTTTTCATTTTCAAAAGCCATAAATTTATCCCCTGCAGAAGGACTTTCACTAATTCCAGTAATAGATACCGGCATTGAAGGACTAGCTTCAACTAAATTTTCACCCTTATCATTTTTTAAAGTTCTAATTTTACCAGCATAATTACCAACTACAACTGCATCTCCAAGTCTTAAAGTTCCATTTTGAATTAGCACTGTACTAACAACTCCTAAAGACTTATCTACTCTAGATTCAATTACAGTTCCTGAAGCGTATCTATTTGGATTAGCCTTTAATTCTTGCATTTCTGCTATCAAAAGTAAATTATCTAATAGTTCATCGATGCCTTGACCAGTCTTTGCCGAAATATTAACAAATAAAGTATCTCCTCCCCAAATATCTGGAGTAACTCCATTTTGACTCATCTCAGTAAGTACTCTATCTGGATTAGCATCAGGCTTATCAATTTTATTAACTGCAACGACAATTGGTACTCCAGCTGCTTTAGCATGGTCAATAGCCTCTTTAGTTTGTGGCATAACTCCATCATCAGCTGCAACTATAATAATAACAATATCAGTAATACTAGCTCCTCTAGCTCTCATCTCCGTAAAGGCTGCATGACCAGGCGTGTCAATAAAAGTAATAGGTTTATCTTTATATATAATTTGATAAGCTCCAATATGCTGTGTAATTCCCCCAGCTTCCCCTGCTACAACATTTGTTTTTCTAATCGTATCAAGTAAAGTAGTCTTTCCATGATCAACATGACCCATAATAGTAATTACTGGAGGTCTCTCTCTTAAATCTTTTTCCTCATCAATAATTTCTAATTCTTCAAAATTAGCTTCATCCCTAGTGGTATCTTTTTTCAAAGTTTTCCCATATTCGAGTGCTAAAATTTCTGCCGTTTCAAAATCAATTGATGCATTTAAATTCATTAATTTACCTAAACTCATCAATTTCTTAATAATTTCGGCAACATTTTTATTTAATACATTTGCTAAATCAGCAACACTCATTCCTTCTGTGTATAAAACAATTGTATCATCATCAGTATTAATATTAGATTGTAATTTTTCCTTATGCTTATACATCTCTTTTTTTTGCATAGCAAATTCATCATTTTTACTATCTTTATTATCTTTCTTAGGATTTTTCTTCTTTTTTTTAACCGTAGCCACTATCTTTACTTCATCAAGTTCTTCTTCATAAGAATCATCAAATTCTTGTTCAATTTCTTCATCGGTCATCTCTTCTTCACTATCATCTTCTGATAAAGTATTATCTATCTCATTATCAAGTAATATAATATCATCATCACTAAGCATATCATCTTCATTGTCTACCTTAATATTTAACTTTCTACATAGTTCAAATATTGATTCAACACTTTTACCTACATCACTTGCATATTCTAATACACTCATCATATAAAACACCTCCTAATTATTAATTATTTTTTCTATTTCTAAATACACCTCATCAGATAAAGGAACTTCTAAAATTCTTTCTAAAATTTTACTCTTTTTAGCTTTATCAAGCACTTCTTTATCTTTTTTAATATATGCTCCTCTTCCGTTAATTTTTCCAGTCGTATCAACAATTACCATTCCATTTGGATCTCTAACAATTCTAAGTAATTCATTTTTAGGTAATTTTTCTTTTGTTATAACACAACTTCTCATCGGAATTTTTCTATTCTTCATCTAATTCTCCAATTTTCTTAACTGAAATTTTATATTTAGTAAGTCTTGAAGCTAGTTTAACATTTTGTCCCTTCTTACCAATTGCTAAAGAAGAATTTTCATCATTGACAATTGCTAATGCTTCTCTATTTTTCTCATCTATTATTCTAACTTCTACATCTTTAGCAGGACTAAGAGCATTTTGAATAAATTTAACTGGATCTTTATCATATAAAATAACATCTATTTTTTCACCATTAAGTTGACTTAAAACTCTATTAATTCTAGAACCTTTCTCGCCAATAATAGCTCCAACTGGATCAACTTTATCATATTCAGTATAAACAGCTATTTTACTTCTATTACCAGCATCTCTTGCTACTGAATATAACATAACTGTTCCATCACTAAGTTCAGGAATTTCGTTTTCTAAAAGTCTTTTTACAAATCCATAATGACTTCTAGATAACAAAATAAATATTCCCTTAGATCCAAATTCTATTTTAGATACATATACTTTAATGCTAGAACCCATCTCTAATTTCTCCCCTGGAATAATCTCATCCTTAGGTAGTACTCCATGAGCTCTTCCTAAATCAACATAATAATTCTTTGAATCTTCTCTTGATAAAGTTCCAATTAATATTTCATCTTGCTTATCTTTAAATTCATCATTAACCAAATTTTTCTCAGCTTCTTTAACTTTTTGTACAATAATTTGCTTAGCTGATAGAACTGCTACTCTTCCAAAGTCTTCAGGAATAATTTTAACTTCAGTATCGATTGTCTCTCCAACTTTAATATCTTCATCTATTTTTTTAGCATCTTCTAACATAATTTGCGTATTTTCATCAAATTTTATTTCTTCCCCAGTCTCTTCATTTACCATCTTATCAACAACTGTCCTATAAGTAAATAATCTAATTTGACCAGTTTCTGGATTAACAGTAGCTTTAACATTACTAATTCCCATATTTTTCTTATAAGCATTAGCCATCGCAGCTTCCATTGCTTCAATGACAATTCCTTTATCAATTCCCTTCTCAGCAACTAAAGAATCAACTGCTTTAATAAATTCTTTTGCTTGTTTACTATTCATTTTTACCACCTTTCTCTTTAGTTGATACATCTAAAATATAACTATCATTAAGTAGTTCACATGTATCAAGTATTGGATTAATTACATTAGTAACATCTACACAAGTATCAATATCAATTATTTCATCACGATCAATTACAATTCTTAAAAAATAATTATTACCTTCTTTTTCATAAGTAATACTATCGATAGATATTCCTAACTTATTAACCTCCCCTTCAATTAAATTTCTAATTTTCTCTTCCATACGACCTCCTTTATTTAATCAATAATAAAGAGTGGATTTATCAGCCACTCTTTGTCAAGATACAAATAAATTATATCATATAAATTCTTGATATACAACTATTTTTCAAAGAAAAAAAGCACATAATGTGCTAAAATTTAACATAGTGGCGCGCCCATAGGGATTCGAACCCCAAACCTTTTGGTCCGTAGCCAAACGCTCTATCCAATTGAGCTATGGGCGCAAATCAAAAATGTATAAATATTATATAACCATTTTTGAAAAAAGTAAAGTTTTTTTATAAATCTAGTTTTATCTCTTTACCACTCAACTCTATTTTTCTATATTTAACACCACAAGTATCAAATAATTTCTTTGAAGCAATTACTGAATCAGTCTCCGCATATTTATCACATAAGTATACAACTTCTTTAATACCAGATTGAATAATTATTTTTGCACATTCATTACAAGGAAATAAATCAACATATACTGTAGCATTCTCAAGTTCCTTTCTATTTCCTCTATAATTAAGAATCGCATTCATCTCAGCATGACAAACATATAAATATTTAGTATCTAATGGTTTTCCTTCTCTATCCCAAGGAAACAAATCATCTTCATATCCATTTGGAGTTCCGTTGTATCCTATTGATAAAATACGTTTATCATTTCCCACAATGCATGCTCCTACTTGTGTTGAAGGATCCTTACTTCTCATCGCTGATAATTTTGCAATTCCCATAAAATATTGATCCCAATTTAAATAATCTTTTCTCTGTTTACTAATTTTTTCCATCAATACTCCTCTTTTCATTTATTGGGATTGGATCATATCCACCCTTACTAAAACAATTACATCTAAATAATCTTTTCACTGTTAAATAACAACCCTTAAAAAAACCAAATTCCGTAAATACTCCAATTGCATACTCAGAACAAGTTGGCTTATATTTACAGTATCCATGCCATGGACCAGGTATTTTCTGATATATCTTAATCAAAAAAATCATTACATATTTCATATCTATTTATTTACAAATAATTTACTCACATTCTTCTCTGGAATCATCATTTTAATACTTCTATCAATCGTAATTTCATAATTATCATCCAAAGAATCTAATTTTTCCCCATCTAAACACCATGGTTTTCTAGGCTTATCAACAAACTTAATTTTTAATTTATCAGTTTTATATGAATAAATTCCAGGTACTTTATGTACATCATACATTGTAAGAAAATATAAACTTTTAAGAATATCTTTCTTCTTAGATATATTACAAAGAAGCACTTCAAATCGATTATCATCTAATTTAACATCTTTATAAAAATTATTTATTCCAGAAATTCTATTAGCACTAGATATAATTATAAAAGAAAATAATCCTCTATATTCAACACCATCTACTTCATATATAATTTCATTAAGTCTAGTTTTATCAAAAAAAGATCTAATTGCTTCAGAAATATAAGCCAAATATCCAATTCTCTTTTTTAATTTTCTTGGAGTTTCATATGGAATATCTGCAAACTTTCCTATTGCCGCCACATATACAAATGGTCTACCATTAATCATACAAATATCAACATTCTTAACAACCCCTTCCAATGTAATTTTAAGATTGTTAAGCATATTCTTTCCATATCCCATCATAGTTCCAACATCATTTGTCGTTCCACAAGGTATATGAGCACAAACTAATCTATCTTTTCTCATACAATTCCCAGTAATTGATTCATTAAATGTTCCATCTCCTCCAATTGAAAGAACTAAATCAACTGGTTCCAAATCTCTTACAATCTCAGTTGCATGACCCCTATATTCAGTATAATAAATATCACTATCATAATCATGACTTTTGAGAATCTTTTGAAATTCAGATAAATATTTAAACTTTGCCTTTCTTCCACTCAGTGGATTATATATAATGGCACATTTTTTCATAAAACACCAACCTTCAAGACATATTTTATCATATATTAATCAAAAAAGATATAATAATAACTTATTCACATCTTAATATGAAAATATCATCGATATAAAAAACGATTTTGTATTTAATTTATCTTTTCTTACCTTTAAATTCATTCTTAAATTTCTCATTAGTATCCAAAAATTCTAGTACAAAATCATTTGTTTCCAAAATATCGTCTTCTTGCAAATAATCTCTTAACTTAACCTTAGAAAAATTGTTATTTGATTTAAAATTTTTAATAACTTCATCTCCAAAACCATTATCTGATAATTTATTTACAGAATCTTCCAAAATCATTCCCTTATCAATTAAAATAACCCTTCTAAAACAACCATATTTATCAACCATAATACGACTATATTCACCTGAATCATCAACCAAAGCCTCAATATGACTAACAATTTTATCATCTTGAAATTGATCACAAATCATTAATCTAAAGCAATCAGGAGCAGACTCATACCATTGTCTAGTCTTATAACCAACATAATCACCCATATTAATAAATACATATTTTTTTACAAAATTGTCATATTTATCTATCAAAACTTTTTCCTTTTTATCATTTTCAATAATTTCCATAACATTCCTCCCACTAAAATTATAGCATAACAAAAAATTATAATCAATTAATTATAGCATTTACCATATAAAAAGAAAATCATCATCGATTTTCTCTTAATCATCAATATTATTAAATAATTTATCAAAAACAGTATCTATAAAAACATCATCATTTATCTTATTCTCTAAATATTTATTAAAATTATTCTTATTTATTCCATCCTCAACAATTTTCTCATAATTTGGATAATTATTATCAACTATTTCCCTTGTAATTTTATATGATTTACCACTAAAATTATAATTAATATATTTAACATTATCAATTAAAACAAATATTGCTACAGAATTATAAACCAAACTCCTCTCTAAATAATAATTTTCATTTATATACCAATCAGTAATATTATAATTAATGATTAACCCTAAATCATCACTATCTATCTCAAAAACATATCCGTATTCAGCAAGTGGTAAATCATTAATAAGATTTCCATCATTACTATTATTTCCGACATATTTATTTTTATATTTTATAATATTATCAATTCCAGTTTTATCTCTATCAAAAGGAACATTAGGAACTGTATCAACTGTATACTTCTTTTCTTTATCTACAATAAAATATTCATTTTCAGTATCAAAATTTATTCTAAAAACATTATACATTGGACTCCTATAGATAATCATATTACTTATTGCTTCCTTAATATAAGAAAATCTAGGTACTTGATGAAAATTTATTACTCCGACATAATCAATCAATAAAAGTATAAAAATAAATGAAAAAAAGTATCCCAAATTACACAATATTCTTTTAAAAAAAGCTAACTTTTTACTAAATTTATCGATTCCTACAAGCGATATTATTCCCCATATTATAGCATAAATAGATCCCCAACTACTTTCACTAGGAAATATCGCCATCGCTATTAATGATAAAAATACTCCAAAACATATTAATATAATTCCCATTAAATTATTTTTATCATTAACCTTTTTATTTGCATAACTAATTGTATTTATAATATTCTCTTCTG
>CAMGAM010000011.1 GCA_946007485.1 uncultured Mycoplasmatota bacterium | reverse complement strand
ATTGAAACATATTGCATGTTAAATAACATAGAGATAAAAGAAACCGTTGAAGAAGAAATTTATGATTACAATAATAATGATACATATGATAGTATTAAAATGTATTTACAAGAAATTGGAAAAATACCTCTATTAACAAAAGAACAAGAAACAGAATTAGTCAAAAGAATTGCTTCAGGGGACAATAAAGCAAAAGAGTTATTTATAGAAAGTAATTTACGATTAGTTGTTTATTTAGCCAGAAAATATCAAAATAGAGGACTATCTCTCTTAGATTTAATTCAAGAGGGAAATATAGGATTGATGACTGCTGTCGATAAATATGACATTAGCAAAGGATATAAATTCTCTACCTATGCTACATATTGGATTAGACAAACTATTGGAAGAGCACTTGCTGATAAAAGTAGAAATATCAGAATACCAGTTCGTTTATATGAACAGGTTAAAACATATCAAAAAGTATTAACTAATCTAGAATCAAGATTGGGAAGAACACCAACAATAAATGAAATAGCAAATGAGATGGAACTGTCAATCAAAGAAGTAACAAAATTATATAAACTTCAATTAGATACTACGAGTATGAACGATTTAGTAAAAGATGATTCAGATACAGAGTTTGAAGACTTTATTTCATCACAAGAAGAAGGACCAGAAGACTTAGCAATTATTAATGCATTACCAAATGAAGTAAGAAAATTATTTGAAGATTGCAATTTATCAGAAAGAGAAATAAAAATATTAACTCTTAGATATGGTCTCAATAACCAAAAAAAATTAACCTTAGAAGTAATTGGCCAAAAATATCACATAACAAGAGAAAGAGTTAGACAAATTGAGTCTAAAGCCTTTATGAAAATTAGAAGATCAAGACATATAAAAACTTTGGCTGAATATACAGAAGAACCAGCCAAATCATTAGAAAATATAGAAATATTTAGAAAAAAATATAGAGAAATAGGTGGTTCAAATAAAACATTTTTAAAAGAATATGGCCAAGCAAAAGAAAAGGAGAATGATAAAATGCCAAAATTACAAACAATATATCAATATTTTAAAGATTATACAAGAGAACAAATTGATGAAATGTTAAAAAAATTAACTGAGGAATAAAGAAAATTAATTACACTTCGATATGGAAAAGATTTAGATAATCCAGTATCAACAAAATTAAGTAAAGAAGAATATAGTAAGTTTTATGGCACACTGGTTCCTAAAATGAAGAAATTATTAGCTAATCCTAATAATGAACGAAAAAAAAGAACTAGAAAGCCAAAAACAAAAAAAATAGAATCAACATCTGATTCTAAAAGTGTAGGAACAACTACTATACCAACTGAAGAAAAATCAAATCCAGAAGTAAAAAAAGAAATTTCTTTAACTCCAAAATCCAAAACCGATGATATAACCAGAGATAACTGTATAAATATTTTAGAATTATTAAGAACCCCAACATTCAGTCAAATGATGAATCACTTAACCATAAAGGAAGCCATAATTATTTCTTTAAAATTAGGATATATTGATGGAAAATACTTCAAAACTGAATCAATAGCTAAATTCTTAGAAATATCAGAAGAAGAAGTAAGAGAAACAACCAAAAAAATCTTATTATTATATAAAGATAATATAAATAATTTCTTAGATAGAATCATTGAAATTGCTACTGATAATGATAATAAAAAAAGAATACTATCAATAGAAAACACTAATGAAAAACATTAAACAAAAAATCTAATTATAATATAAAAAACAACGATTTAATACTTTAACAGTTATATAATCGTTGTTTTAATTTATAAAATAACTAATTATTAGATATAAAATAGTCATACTTTTTCTATTCAAAAATGTCAATTTATCTAAAATTATCTAATGTTTGAAAAAAATACTATTAAATTAATTAAATTTATGATAAAATATATTATGAATAAGAATGTCAAGGAAGTGATTAGATGAACAATAAACTACTAGTACCTATGATTGTTTTTTTGATTGCTTTTTGCTTGATAATTATTATTCTTATTATCATTCAAAGTAAACGTAAAAAAAAGTTAAAACAAACTATTGAAGATTTAGACTATGAAAAAAATAAATTAATTGGAGTTCCCATCCTAAGTGAATTATCAAAAGTAAGAGAACTTGTTAAAACTGATGATTTAAAACAAAAACTTAATGAATGGGATGAAACTTTCAAAGATATTAAAGAAAAAAAGATTGATAATTTAACTGATTTAATCACTGATGCTGACTTTATGGTTGATAGAAAAGATTATAAAGGTGCTATCAAAAAAATAGCTGATATCGAAATTCTTATCGAATCATTAAAAAAGAAGACTGATAATCTTCTTGAAGAAGTTAAAGTTATTACTAAATCAGAAGAAAGAAATCGCTCTATTATTACTAAATTAAAAGCAATTTACAGAGAATGTGAAAGCAAATTTGAACGTACTAAAAAAGATTATGGACCACTAACTGAAAGTATTGAAACTTTCCTAGAAAAAATCGATAAAAGTTTTAAAAAGTTTGAAGCATACATGGATAAAAACGATTATGTTTCAGTTGAAAAGATTGTTATTGACTTAGACAAAAATATTAATACCCTAAAAGAATTTTTAGATAAATCACCTGATCTAGTCTTAATAGCCACCCTTATGATACCAAATAAAATTGAAGAAACTAAAACTCTATATTTCCGTATGCAAAGAGATGGTTTCCCACTAGATTACTTAAATATTGAATATAACATTAAAGAAATCGAGAACAAAGTAGCTAATATTCTTGAATCGATGAAATCATTTAAATTAGAAAATGCTGATATTGAATTAAAAACTATGCTTGAATATTTTAATACTATATTTAATAGTTTTGATAAAGAGCGTGAATCAAAAGAAATATTTAGGGAAAATATCAAAAAACTAAAAAAGAAATTAGAAGGTATCAACAAAGTTGTCTATGATATCTATCTTCAAATGGATGATATTAAAAGTACCTATGATTTATCGGAAGCAGAAATAAGTAAATTTAACATCATAAGTAAAAATTTAGAAAAGATAAATGAAGATTATAAAGTATTATTTGAACATGGTAAAGGAAAAACCTTTGCATATTCCAAACTAGTCGAAGAATTAGATGGTCTAGGTAATCGATTAACCAGACTTCAAGATGACTTAGATTATCGCTTAAAGTCAATTACCAGTATGAAAGATGATGAATATCGTGCTAAAGAACAATTAAATATGATTCAAAATCTTTTAATCCAATCTAAAAATAAACTCAAAGAATACAAAATTCCAGTTATCCCTAATAGTTATTATATTGAATTAGAAGAAGCTGGTGAAGCAATTAGAGAAATTATTAAAGAACTAGCTAAAAAACCTATTGTTATAAAAATATTAAATATTAGGGTAGACACAGCTAGAGACTTAGTCTTCAAAATTTATAATAAAACTAATGATATTGTCAAAAGTGTAATTGCTTGTGAAAACTTAATTACCTACGGTAATCGTTATCGTACTACATATAAAGAAATTGATGATGCCTTAACTGAAGCAGAAGAATTATTTAGAAAAGGTAAATATAAACAATCAATGGATATTTCAATAAAAGCTATTAGTACTGTTGATGAATCATTCATATCAAAATTTAATTTAGATAAATAATTGCAAAGATTATTAAATCATGTTATTATTTATTATATAGAATAAAGAGGAGATGAAATTTTATGAATATAAAAGAATTTTTATTAGATAATTATATATGGATATTGGTGGTAATTTTATTATCTATAATCACAGTAATTGGATTTTTGGCAGATAAAAATAGAGGAGGCAAGACAGGAAAACAAAAAAAACAACCAGCTGGCAATCAACCTCCACAAAATGTAGGACCTATGAACTACCAAATTAATCAAACTCAAACACCGCCACAGCCAGTTAATTATCAAAATCCACCAATAATGAATAATCAAAATATAATGGCTCAAGATATGGTTCCTAATCAAATACCTACTAATCCAATTAATTATGGATCAATTTCTAATCAACCAATAACTGAACCACAACCTACACCATTGACTCTTAATAATATAAACACTATGCCAGATAATAATCAATTTAATAATAACAATCCATTAAATCAAAACAACCTTACTAATCCTAACATAAACAATCCAATGCCAGTTGAACCAATTAATCAATTTAGTTCTGTTAATTCAGAGCCAATGTATCAACCATTATCAGAACAAACACCGACATTTCAACCACTTGAATCCCAAACTATGAATTCTGGAAATATTAATGGTGAAATAAATCAGCCAATGCCTAATCCAACCCAGATTAATGTTATACCAAACCCTAACCAAGCATTCGTCCAACCAGTAAATAATGTTAATCCTGTTCCACCTGTTGCCGCCCCAATTCCAAATAATAATCAGTTAAATCAAACTCCACCAGTGGCTAATCAAATGAATTATGGAGAATCTTTCAATCAACCATCTCAAAATAGTTTCGTTGAACCAAATCCATATCAAATGAATAATTCTATTAATAACAATCCAACTACCATTCCATCTCCTGAACCAAATACAATTCCTAATCCTATAACTCCGCCAACTCCTGTTAATCCACAACCAATTAACTTTGTCTATGGACCACAACAACAATCAAATAATAATCAAAATATGTAAGGAGAAGAAATGAACAATAATCAAGATACTAACATTTTTGGAAGTGTAAATAACAGTGGTCAATCATCACCAACGCTTAATGTGATTCCACCCCAACCATCAAATGATTCTAATCAATTTCAAAATAATCAAATCTCTCCCCAAAATCTTACTCCAAATTTTCCAAATACTAACCAAATAAATAATCAAATTCCTAATAATAATACATTCATTAATCAACCTAACTTTTCTAATCAAACAACACCTAATCAACCACTTCAAACGCCAAATAAACCTACTATTGAAGGATCAAACAATATCAATCAATCAATTAACCCATTTGAAAATAATAATATAAATAATCCTAATCAAAGTTATGTTGATATTTTGAAAAAAGAAGAAATAAACATTCAAAATAATCAATCAAGATTCGTTAATGAAAATGTTTTTAACGAAACGTCAATTAATGATTTAAATATTCAAGGTAATTATAATAATACTGAAACAAATAATTATCGTAATGATCCCCAAGTAATTGCAAATTTAAACAATACACAAAAAAAGACCATTACTATTACCAAAGAGTTAAAATTAGTAATAATAATCGCCTTAGTATTATTTGTTTTCATTTTCATCATGCCATATATCTTTGATTTTATTCAAAATATAAAATATTAATTATTATTGACAGAAAGTTTAACAATTAAATCATAATCATCATCTTCTGCCATAATATTTTTATGAATTTGTCCACATTTCAAACACTTATATATAATCTTATAAGTGTTTTTAAATTTCTCAATTCCTATTGGTCTCATCATCCCCATACAAGTATTTAATCTATCACCAGGCATTTTATCTACATGCAATGAATATAGACATCTAGGACAATGATCTCTCGCCGTATAATTAAGTTTAGATACTTCATATCCACAATTTAAACATTTAAATTCTTCATCGATCATTCTAAAATTTTTCATAACTCACCTAAAATAAGTATATAATAAAAATTCATATATTACAAATAAATCTTGTAAATTATCTTTAGTTTGGTATATAATTAGATAAAGGTGATTGACATGGAGTTTGCGACCAAGGAAGAACTTTACCAAAAACTACTTCCAGTATTTGAAGTAAAAAAAAGATTATTATCAATAACCAAATATCAAAGTATAACCAATATAGATATTTGGAATTATTTAATTAAAAATAAATGGCTTAATTCCCATAATCTTATGTTGCAAGAAATCGTCAATGATATAATTACCGTAGAACCAGAAAAAGTATTAAATATAATGGAGGAATATAATGAAAAAGAAAAAAACATCTAAAATAAAAAAAACACTAAATAATGATAATCATCAAAGACAAAGTACAATTAAATTTACTATTGCCACACTTATTGTCATAATTATCTCTTTTGTATGTTGCTATTTTATTAGCCCTTTAATAGATAAAATTAATTTTGGACTAGATTTACAAGGGGGATTTGAGGTTTTATATGAAGTAAAACCACTAAAAGAAGAAGATACACTAACACAAGATATGTTATATTCAACATATCAAGCTATTCTTAAAAGAATTGACGTTTTAGGAGTCTCTGAACCAGAAATAACTATCGAAGGCGATGACCGTATCAGAGTTAAATTAGCAGGTATCACTAATGCTGAAGATGCTAGAGATACCATCTCTTCTACCGCTGTCTTATCATTTAGAGATTATAATGATAATTTACTTATGACAAGTGATGTTCTAGGAGGACAAGCTAAAGTGACTACTGACGAATATGGACGCCCCGCTGTTAGTTTAAAAATAAAAGACACTGAAACCTTTTATGAAGTCACTAAAAAAGTAAAAAATATGACTAATAATATCATGGTTATTTGGCTAGACTATGACGAAGAAACTGACTCATATCAAAAAGAAAAAACCAAATGTGGTACTAGTGAATCACACTGTCTATCAGGAGCTACTGTCGATAGAGCATTTGCTAGTGATGTTATTATTCAAGGAAATTTCACTAAAGAAGAAGCTACTTATTTAGTAGAATTAATTAATTCTGGTGCATTACCAACCAAATTAACTGAAATTTCATCAAGAACTGTTGAAGCATCCTTTGGAAGCGATTCTCTAAACAAAACTTTAATTGCCGGTATTATTGGTATTGCTCTTGTCATTATCTTGATGACTATCATTTATCGTTTCTCTGGTTTGATTGCTAGTTTTGGATTAATTCTTTATACCTTCACATCATTTGGAATATTCTACTTAATAAATGGTGTTCTAACTTTACCAGGCATTGCTGCTATGATCCTAGGTATTGGTATGGCTGTCGATGCCAATGTTATCAGTTTTGAAAGAATAAAAGAAAATCTTCTTATTGGCAAAAGTCTCAAAGAAGCATATGAAGAAGGAAATAAAAGTAGTTTTACCAGTATTATTGACGCCAATGTAACCACTATTATTGCTGCTATCATTATGTTTATCATTGGAGAAAGCTCTGTCAAAGGATTTGCTACCATGTTAATCATCAATATCATAGTAACAGTAATTGTTATGGTATATTTAATAAAATACCTTTTAAAATTCTTTGTTAAAACTGGTATTTTCGATAATCATCTAGGATTATTTATCGGTCTTAACAAAAAGAAAATAAAAAAATCAAAAGAAATAATTATTCCATATGAAAAATTAAATTTTGTTCGTCATAAATCTAAATTTATTGCTATTACAGTAATTCTCTTTATAATTGGTATTATCTCATTTATCATAACTGGAGCCAATTATGGAGTAGATTTCTCTGGCGGTACTAGTATTACTATTAATAGTAGTGAAAATATTAATGAAGCTAAACAATTTCTAGAAGACAAAAACTATCACATTGAAAAATATATTACTAATGATAAAGAAACCAATATTACATTATCAGAAGTATTAGATAAAGATGAAATTAATGAATTAACCAAAACACTTAAAGATGATTATAACCTAGATAGCAATATCTATGTCGTTAGTAAAGTAGTTAAACAAGAACTAGTAAAAAACGCTATCAAATCATTATTAATTGCCAGTATCGGTATCATCATCTATGTTGCCATTCGTTTTAGATTTAATTATGCTATAAGTGGTATCATTGCCTTAATTCATGATGTTGCCTTTACATTCTTATTCTTTGCAATATTTAAAATTCAAATCAATTCCATCTTTATTGCCGGCATTCTTACTATTATAGGTTATAGTATTAATGATACCATTGTCACTTTTGACATAATTAGAGAAAACTATAAAACAAAATATAAAAATAATATCACTAATCAAGAAGATTTAGATAATCTTGTTAATATCAGTATTCGTAGAACATTATTTAGAACCATTCTAACTACTTTAACTACGATTATTCCTGTAATTATCCTTATGATTTTTGGATCAAGAGAAATTCTTACCTTTAATATTTCCCTTTTAGTAGGATTTATTGCCGGGGTATATTCATCAATCTTTATTTCTAACATGATTTGGTTATCATTAGAGAAAAAAAGGATTACTAAACCTAAAAAACAAGATGATGATGATGAAATTCAAGAACTAAAAGTTCGTGGAATTAATTGCTAAATATATAAAAAAAGAAGGTGATACATACTATGAGTATCAAAACAGAAAAAATTACTATTGAAGATTTAATAAATAAAGTAAGTACTTATGATGATAATCAAGATGATTTAAAACTTATCAGAAATGCATATGATTATGCTTACAAGAAACACTTCTCTCAAAAAAGAATTACGGGAGATGATTATATAACTCATCCTTTGAATGTTGCTTGGATTTTAACTGATGTCAGTGCTGATGGTATTGCTATCTCCGCTGCCTTACTTCATGATACAATTGAAGATTCAGATAGTACTTATGATGAAATTAAGAATCTTTTTGGAGAAGAAGTTGCCAAAATTGTCGATGGCGTTACCAAAATAAATCGTTTAAATTTTTCTACTGATTCTGAGCAAATGGCTGCTAATCAACGAAAAATTTTAGTAGGCCTATCATCTGATGTTCGTGTCTTAATTGTTAAACTAGCAGATCGTTTACATAATATGAGAACCTTATACGTTTTATCAGAAACCAAACAAAAAAGAAAAGCTAAAGAAACTTTAGAAATTCTAACTCCGGTAGCCCATCGTCTAGGTATGTATAAATTAAAATCAGAACTAGAAGATTTATCACTTAGATATCTAAATCCTGATGCTTACTATGAAATTGTTGAAAAATTAAACCTAAAGAAAACAGAACGCGACGAAGCTGTTGGTAAAATGATTGAAGAAGTAAGTACTCTTTTAAATGAACATAATATCGTTCATGAAATAAAAGGAAGAAGCAAAAGTATTTACAGTATTTATAATAAAATGAGTAAAGGTAAAAAATTTGAAGATATATATGATATTCTTGCTCTAAGAGTCTTCGTTAGCACAGAACAAGAATGCTATCTTGCCTTAGGATTAATTCACTCAAAATATAAACCAGTTCCTAAAAGGTTCAAAGATTATATTGCTATGCCTAAAACCAATCTTTATCAATCACTTCATACGACTGTTTTTGGTATCGATGGTCAATTATTTGAAATACAAATCAGAACCTATGAAATGGATAAAATAGCCGAATACGGTATTGCATCACATTGGTCATATAAAGAAAATAAAACTGCTAACACCAAAGATATGATGGAGAAAAAATTAGAAATTTTCAGAAGCATCATTGAATTAAATGAAGATTCTAAAACTCCTGAAGAATTTATTACTAACGTTAAAAAAGATATTCTCTTTAATGATTCTATATATGTCTATACCCCTAAAGGAGATGTTATCGAATTACCTAAAGGAGCTACTTGTGTCGATTTTGCTTATCGAGTTCACAGTGAAGTAGGGGATAAGATGGTCGGAGCAATTGTTAATGATAGTATTGTTCCCCTAGATTATACCTTAAAAACTGGTGATATTATTAAAGTAAATACCAGCAAATTATCAAAAGGACCTAATAAAGATTGGTTAAATTTTGTTGTCACATCACAAGCAAAAAATAAAATCAAAGGCTTCTATACTAAAAGAGAAAAAGATGAAAATTTATCAAGAGGTATGGAAATATTTGAGAATACCCTAAGAAAAAAGAATCTTCCATTCCAAGAAACCCTTGATAATTATCTAAATCTTATCTTAGATAATTACAAATTAAAAGATTTAGATGATTTTTATATCTCATTAGGTCAAGGAAAATATACCATCTCATCAGTTATGAGATTAATCAACAAAAAAGATACTCCAGCTACTAAAATATTAAAGAAAAACAATGAACCAAAAAAGCCAATCATTAAAAATGATATTTTAGTAGAAGGAATGAATGAAATAAAAGTTAGTTTAAGTGGTTGCTGTAAACCCATACCTGGTGATAATATTATCGGATATATTACCAAAGGATCTGGAATTACTGTTCATCGTAGTTCATGTAAAAATATTATCGATTTAGATGAAAGATTAATTAATGTTAAATGGAATGAAGGCTTAACCAAAAAATTTCCTACAGATTTATTAATTTATACTAGCCCAGATGATAATTTACTAGATATTATTACTAAAGCATCAACTACTAACATTGTTATTGATAGTGTCTCAACCATCACTAAAAGTGAATTTAAAATTTATTCTTTAACCATTCTTGTCGAAAATACCCAAATTTTAGATAAGTTTTGTAAAGAATTATATAATTTAAACTTTGTTAAAAAAGTAGAAAGGCAGATAAATTAATGAAAGTATTAGTTCAAAGATGCGAAAAAGCTAAAGTATCCGTTGATAATAAAGTCGTAGGACAAATTGGCAAAGGTTTAATGCTTTTAGTAGGATTCACGCAAAATGATAATTCATCTAATATAGATTATTTAGTTGATAAAGTCATTAATTTAAGAATCTTTGATGATGAATCAGGCATTATGAATAAAAGTCTTTTAGATGTTGGTGGCAGTATTCTATCAATTAGTCAATTTACTTTATATGCTGATGCCAGTAAAGGAAGAAGACCTAGTTATATTAATGCTTTATCTGGAGATCTTGCTACTAAACTATATGATGAATTTAATAATAAATTAAAAAATAAAGGAATAAATGTTGAAACTGGTATCTTTGGTGCTGAGATGAAAGTTGATTTTATTAACGATGGGCCAATCACTATTATGTTAGAAAAATAATTGTAAAATAAAAGTAGACTTCACTATTAGAGTTTACTTTTTTTCTTATCTTTGTTATATTTATATAAAAGGATAGTGATATCATGAAGAAAACAAAATTAGATAAACCATTATTAATAGTCATGTTAATATTCATGGTATTTGGCTTAATTATGGTCTTAAGTGCTTCATCAATGGCTTCATACATGAGATATAATAAAAACATCTATGATTATTTTATTAAACAAGGAATCTTTATGCTCTTAGGATTAGTAGCCTTTTTTATAGCTATCTATTTTCCAACTAAACTATTTAAAAAACTATCTCCATTCCTAATGGTCATTCTGATAGGATCTTTACTAGGATTATTTGCCCTTGGAGAAGTATATAATGCTAGTCAAAGTTGGTATGATTTAAAATTTTTTACTGTTCAACCAAGTGAAATAGGTAAAATAATTATTATTCTTTATCTTGCCAATTATTATAATAAACATAAAGATAATTTGGATAATCAATGGACCCTTTTAAAACCACTTTTAATTGTCATTATTATTTTTGTTTGTGTCGCCATGCAACCTGATTTGGGTACTGCTTCAGTTATCTTTGGTATTACTATTCTAATCTTTTATGCTCTTCCACTAAAAAAAGAAACCAGAGGCCCCATTAATAAAATATTTATTGGTGGTATCCTTTTAGCAGGACACTCTATATTTTTAACAGGTGGATCATTTCTAAGAGACTATCAATTAGAAAGATTTAAATTCTTAAATCCATGTGAAAGATATGAAGATGAATCAGGATACCAACTATGTAATAGTTTAATTGCCTTTAAAAATGGTGGATTAACTGGTCAAGGTATCGGAGAAAGTACTCAAAAGTATTTATATTTACCAGAAGCCCATACTGACTTTATCTTTCCAATCATTGTTGAAGAGTGGGGCTTAATCGTCGGATTAATTATTATTGCCATGTATCTTTTTATGTTGTATCGTATCTTAGATATAGCTAAAAATGCTAATAACTTAGGTAATTCAATTATTGCTTATGGAGTATTTGCTTATATTTTACTTCATATATCCATAAATTTAATTGGAGTTATGGGAATAGGACCATTAACTGGTGTCCCATTACCATTTTTATCATATGGTGGTAGTTATACTTTAACTTTATTATTCTCTATGGGACTAGTTCAAAGAGTTCACTATGAAACCTATAAAAAAACCAAAAAAGTGTCAAATAAATGATAAAATATTTACATAAATTATAAAAAATGTTATATTAAACTTACAAGAGTAATCATAGATGCAATTACTAAAAATAAAGGAGGAAAATATGGGAAAATTTTTAGCTGATCCAAATATGCTAAGAGCAAAAGGAAATGAAATAATCGATAAATCAAATGAATTTAAGGACAATGTGAATAAGATTTATTCTACTATTAATGAAATGGTTCACAGCAACTACTTAGATCCTGCCGCTAGAGCAATTGCTGCTGAAATAGAAAGTTATCGTGATGATTTAGACAGAATGACTAGAGTAATTGCTGATTATGGAAGTTTCTGTATAACTGCAAGCAGTAAAGTTATTAGAAATCAAGAAGATATTATATCAGGAATATAAAATATAAGGAGGAATTATGAACGATAATAATACAAACATAACATATGAACGTGTAAGAGCAAATGCCAATACCATTAGAGAATGTTCTAATAAAATGAAAAATATTTTTAATGATTTTAATCAAACTATGAATCAAGTCGGATCTGATGATGTATTTATGGGTCAAGCAAGTGAAGCATTAAAGCAAAGATTTAATTCATTAAAAGGAAAATTTGACTTATATACAGCAAAAGTAGAACAATTTGCTGCCATGATTTCAAGTGCAACAGATCAAACTCAATCTACAGAGCAAAATATTGCTAGAGATGCTGATAGTTTAGCTGGATAAATAATTACCTATCTAATATAGTCAATATCTATATTAGATTTTTCTTTTTTATATAACATACATTTATTGATACTAAATGACAATTTATGATGATATTATACTTTAAAAAATAGACTTTTTAAATCTTCATTATAAACTTGGACTACTTAAGTCCTTTTTTTCATATACTTATATAGGTGAGTAATAATGAAAAAAGTATTATTATTTAGTCTTTTATTTTTTCTAGGAATTAATTATTGTCATGCCTCAACGAGTACTGCCACTAGTTATGTTTTAATGGATATGAATTCTGGTAGAGTAATCGAATCAAAAAATAAAGATACTCCTATGTTGATTGCATCTATTACTAAAATAATGACTTGTATCCTAGCACTTGAAAATAAAGATCCAAGTGAAATTGTTACTGTTGATGAATCTATTAACAAAAGTTATGGCTCTGGTATCTATATCTCTGTTGGCGAAGAAATATCACTATTAGACTTATTATATGGCCTTATGCTTCGTAGTGGAAATGATGCCGCTATTATGATTAGTACCTACGTATCTGGTTCTGAAGAAGAATTTGTAAAACTGATGAATCAAAAAGCTGAATATATTGGTATGAAAAATACTATTTTTTATAATTCTAGTGGACTAGATAATACTACTAGAGGTAATCTATCTACTGCTTATGATATGGCACTTCTTACTAAATATGCTATGCAAAATGAGTTATATAGAGAAATCGTTAAAACTAAAAAACATACTGTTAAAACCAATCTAAAAACATATATCTGGCATAATAAAAATAAACTTCTTCAATATGATTACATCACTGGCGGTAAAACAGGATATACTGAAAAAGCCAAAAGAACCCTAGTATCCACCGCCAGTAAAGATAATCTAAATTTAATTGTTGTCACTATCAAAGATTCTGATGATTGGAATACTCATAAAACCCTATATGAAAAAACTTTTGAAAATTATAAATCATATAAAGTTCTAAATAAAAAAACATTTTCTGTACCAGGAGATACTTACTATGATGAATTATATATCAAAAATGATGCCTATATAACCCTAAAAAAAGATGAAACTAAATCCTTAGTATCTCATATCAAATTAAAAAAAATAACCAATTATGAAGATGGTGAATTAGTAGGTACTAATTATATATATCTAGGAGATACTCTTCTTTATAAAGAAGATATCTATGCCAAAAAAAATCCATCTAGCAAAATTAAATTTATTGATAAAATAAAAAAATGGCTAAGAATATAATTTAAATAACCACATTACTAGAAACATCTATGATTATGGTGAAGTATCATTCGATTTAAATTATCAATATTGTTTACAAAGAATAAAAACTAAATATGACTCATAAAAAGAGTCTTTTTAAATATTATAAAATAGGGAGGTAATATGATTAATTATATCTTTGGTTTTTTCTTTATTTCAGGTATTCTTTATAGTTTTCTTACTAATACTAATATTAGTAAAGAAATGCTTTCCTCTGCCTCTTACAGTATTGAATTAATTTTTTCTATCATTCCTGTCATTTGTCTTTGGTTAGGAATTATGAATATTGCTAAAAAGAGTGGCCTTTTAGATAAATTAGCTAAATTATTAACTCCTATCTTAAAAATAATCTTTCCAGAAATCCCTAAAAATAGTCCATGTTTTTCTTATATAGGCACAAATATTATTATGAATATGTTAGGACTTGGTAATGCTGCCACACCATTTGGACTTAAAGCCATCAAAGAAATGCAAATTTTTAATCAAAAAAAAGATACTGCTTCTCGTAGTATGATTACCTTTCTTGTCCTAAACACCGCATCTGTTACTATTATGCCAACAACTATTATTAGTTTAAGAATATTAAATGGAAGTACTAGTCCTGAATCAATCATACCATATATTATTATTACCTCATCACTATCATGTTTAATAGGTCTTATTATTGATAGATTGTTTTATGTGGTGATAAGACATGATTAGTATCTCTAAATTTATTATTCCAGCAATTACTTTATTTGTCATTATTTATGCTCTTATCAAAAAAGTAAATATCTATGATGAATTTCTAGAAGGAGTTAAAGAAGGATTGGATATCTCACTCTCAATCTTTCCAGGTATGTTTGCCATAATCATCTCGGTCACTGTCTTAACTAAAAGTAATCTTTTAAATGACTTAATATCATTAATTAACACTAATCTTTTTCCTAAAGAAATTTTACCAATTGCTATCTTAAGACCTATTTCCTCATCATCTTCCCTAATGATCTTAAATGATATTTTATCCACTCATGGACCAGACTCTATAATAGGTAAAATAGCTTCTATTATTACCGGTAGTACTGATACAACTATCTATATTATTGGTATCTATTATTCTAGTATCAAAATAAAAAAAATCAGACACTCCCTATTAGTAGGTCTACTAGCTGATTTAGCATGTGTCATCATAAGTATTCTTATTGTCAAAATTATTTAGAAATAAAAGCAACCATTAAAGGTTACTTTTATTTAGGTTATTCCCATTCATGTTAGCACTATTAGAACTTTCATTAGCACTATTAGAATTGCTATTAGATGTTCTATTCATATTGTTCTTGCATGAATTAGAATTTTTTGACTTTTTATTCTTAGCCATAATTATCACCCACTATTATTATTGTCTAATATTGTAGTTTTATGTATCAAATACTAGTATTTTTCTTATTTTTTTGATAAAATACATATTAAGGAAGTGAATACATGATAAGTATAATTAAAAAATTATTCGATAATGAATATAAAGAATTAAAAAGGTTTAATGAAATAGCTACTAAAATAGATGCTCTAGATGAAGAATATAGTAAACTATCAGACAAAAAATTAGCCGCCAAAACCGATGAATTTAAAAAAAGATTATCAGAAGGTGAAACTTTAGAAGATATTCTCATCGAAGCTTTTGCTACCATTCGTGAAGCTGCTTATAGAATCATTGGTGAAAAAGCTTATTTTTGCCAATTATTAGGTGGACTTGCTATTCATTATGGTAATATTGCTGAGATGAAAACTGGTGAAGGAAAAACACTAACTACTATTTTTCCCGCTTATGTTAATGCTTTAACTGGTAAAGGAGTCCATGTTGTTACTGTCAACGAATATCTAACTCAAAGAAATGCCGAATGGATGGGACCAATTTTTAACTTTTTAGGTTTAACTGTCGGTATTAATTTAAGAGAATTAACTCCAAAAGAAAAAAGAGAAGTATATAATTGTGATATTATGTACACTACTAATAATGAACTAGGCTTTGATTACCTAAGAGATAACATGGTTGTTAGAACTGAAGACCGTGTTGGACGTAAATTAAATTACTGTATCATCGATGAAGTTGACTCTGTTTTAATTGATGAAGCTAGAACTCCACTTATTATCTCTGGTGGCGTCATGCAAAATGTCAATCTTTTTGAACAATCAGATACTTTTGCTAAATCATTAAAAGAAAATGTTGATTACATTAAAGATGAAAAAACAAGAAGCATTTCACTAACTGATGAAGGATCACATAAATGCGAAAAAGTATTTAAAATTGATAATTTATATGATATTAATAATACTGCATTAGTTCACCATATTAATCTTGCTCTAAAAGCTAATTATTTTATGAAAAAAGATGTTGATTATGTCGTTCAAGAAGGTGAAGTCATTATTGTTGATCAATTTACTGGTCGTTTAATGAAAGGAAGAGCATTTTCTGAAGGCCTTCATCAAGCTATCGAAGCCAAAGAACATGTTAAAATTAATCAAGAAACAAAAACTCTAGCTACTATTACTTTCCAAAACTTATTTAGAATGTATAATAAATTATCTGGTATGACTGGTACAGCTAAAACTGAAGAAGAAGAATTTAGAAATATATATAACATGTATGTTATCTGTATTCCTACTAATAAACCAGTTATCCGTGAAGATGCTACAGATTTATTATACCCAGGAAAAGAAGGAAAATACAATGCAATTGTCAGAGTAGTTGAAGAAAGACATAAATTAGGACAACCAATTCTAATCGGTACTATTGCCATTGAAACCAGCGAATTACTAAGCAAAATGTTAACTAAAAAGAAGATTAAACACGAAGTTTTAAATGCTAAAAATCATGCTAGAGAAGCAGAAATCATTGCTCATGCTGGTGAAATTGGTGCTGTCACTATTGCTACTAACATGGCTGGCCGTGGAACTGATATTAAACTAGGTGAAGGTGTCAAAGAACTTGGAGGACTTTGTGTAATTGGTACTGAAAGACACGAATCAAGACGTATCGATAATCAGCTACGTGGTCGTGCCGGAAGACAAGGAGATCCTGGATTTAGTCAATTCTTTGTCTCATTTGAAGATGATCTTTTAGTAAGATTTGGCTCTGACAAATATAAACAAATGATGGCAAGTATTGGCTTTACTGGAGACCAAGCTATAAGAAATAAAATGTTTGAAAAAACAGTTGAAACAGCTCAAAAAAGAGTTGAAGGAAATAACTTTGATATCAGAAAACACCTTCTTAGTTATGATGATGTTATGAATAATCAAAGAACTATTATCTATGATAGAAGAAATGAAATTTTAGATAATGAATCTATTCATGATACCGTTTTAAATGGCTTTAAAGAATATATTACTAACTTAGTAATGTCTCATCTAATTGAAAGTAGAAATCTTCAAGATAATGATTATGAAGAAATTCTAGAATCATCAAATGAAAATCTTCTAAGAAAATATCGCTTAAACTTATCAGAAATAAAAGATAAAAAACCAGATGAAGTCATCGATATTATATATGAAAAAGTTTTAAAAGACTATGAAGAAAAACTAAAAGATATTCCAGAGCCTATTGCTAATGAATTTGAAAAAGCCATTTCTCTTAGAGTAATTGATAGCAATTGGATGGAACATATCAGTACTATGAGTCATCTTCGTGAAGGTGTAGGTCTAAGAG
>CAMGAM010000010.1 GCA_946007485.1 uncultured Mycoplasmatota bacterium | reverse complement strand
TATAATATAACAAGTATTTATTACTATGACTTAATGTTAGTCATGGCGAAAGGAGAAAGAATATGAAGAAAAACATACATCCAGATTATGTTGAAGCAACTGTTACTTGTGCTTGTGGAAATACTTTTAAAACAAAATCAACTAAAAAAGATATAAATGTTGAAGTATGTTCTGCATGTCATCCATTCTATACTGGAACTCAAAATAACACTACAAGAAAAGGACAAGTAGACAAATTTAATAAAAAATATGGTTTTGATAAATAATAGTTATTAAAATTACTAAATTGGCATATCAATCGATATGTCTTTTTTTATGCATAATAACAAAATAGGCTCTTTGCCAAATAATGAATACAAGCAAAAAATGATAAAGAAATGTTATGTATTAATTGATATTACTAACTATAAATAATATTAATAATAAAAAATATAGCAATAAGAAATGCTAATATTTACCACTAAAATCTAAACTTATTTAGAAAAAATAATGCAACTCAAATATCTTTACAATTAACTAAAACCTATGATATAATTATAATGGTGGTAAAATGAAAAAAGTAGCAAAAAATGTCTTAATTTGTCTGTACTTTATTACAACTATCTTAATAACATATTGTTTATTATCATATAACAAATACAATGTATCAGAATTTAAAGATAAATATTTATTAGTTCTCAAAGCGAAAAATGACTATTATCATAAAAGCGATTTGCTCATTGTTAAAAAGACTGATGATTATCAAATAGGAGATACTATCTTTTATTACGATAGTTATAACGCTTCAGCTAAGGTAAAAATGAATAAAATTAAAAATATTGAAAGTGTTCAAGATGATTACTCTCTATATACACTAGAAAACGATTTAACCATTAATTTTGACAGTATATTAGGAACTACTAAAAATACATCTTCCTATATTCTAATTGGAAGTATCTATTCAATTATTACATCAAAATGGGGATATTTAATTATTATTATTTTACCAATGCTTGCTGCTTTTATTTATGAAATATATCAAATCATAAAAGAAATTAAACGATAGGTATTGCTATGAAGAAAAGAAAGTTAAATAAGAAAAAAATCTATCTTATTCTAGGAATTATCTTATTTGTCATTACAATTGGACTTACTTATGGAAGATATGCTTATAATGGTCTTAAAGAATTTTATCTTGCTAGTAAAAATTTCTATTTTTATAGTGATAAACTAACTTCTAACCGAGCAATATACCAAATAGATAATTGGTCTGGAGTTGATTCTTATCAATTGACTATTAACTTAAATAATAGTAAAAATAATCTAATTCATGCCAATACAGATATAAATTATGAAATCAGTTATATTTGTTCATCTAATGCACTCTGTTCAGTAAGTAAAACTTCTGATACTTTATATGAAGCAAGTATTACGGATTATTTCACAGCCTTAATAACTCCCAATGAAGCATTAAAAAATAATGATGAAGTTTGGATGGAAGTAACTGTCAAAAGTACTTATCCATACAAAAAAACTTTAAGTGCAAGATTCATCCTCAAAGTAGGTATTCCAGGTATTTCTTATGCTATTGATGATGTTGAAGGTAGACCATACTTTAATCTTAGTGTCACCAATACTACCGACTATTACTTAGTAAAAGAAGCCTTTGGAATTTATGAAATTGATCAAAGAATTGATTATAATACTTATTTAGGATTGAGTGATGAAGATAAATCAAAATGTGCTTTGCCACTAATTACTTTAACATTTGATCCTACCGTGGTTATTCTCGATATGACCAATACTGCATATTTAAATGCCGAAAGCTATACCACGACTGAAATCAATGGCTATAGTTATGTTAACAGCATTAGTTTCCGCATCGCCTTAGAATCGAGTGAAGCCGTTAAATTTTATAAAGCATCCACCAATATGGATTATACTTATCCAATTGTCAATGAGACATCAATTGTTAATTTTGCATATTCCCAGTAGTGAGGTGAAATAATGTCTAATAATATTTCTAAAGATTATGTATCATTTGCTAAAAAAAATATTTATGAATACTTAAAATTAATTATGAATAAAAAATATAAAAAAGATATTGCCGATATTTTAACTGATACATATATCTCCGTTAGATACTATAATTATTATGAACAAAAATATAGAAATTTTGAATCCAATATTAATTATTATCTAAAAGATAAAGCTAGTGAATTAATGAATAATGGTGATTCTACTTATTCTAATGATGTTAAAAATACTTATCTCACATTCAAATATATTCTATATTTTGATTCAGTCTTAAAATATGACTCCTTAAAAGATCTTGTCTCTGAGATTGAAGATTTCAGAATAAGTAAAATGGATTTATATGATGATAATTTTCAAAATGAATTAACAACTTTAGTCAAAGCAAATACTAAAAGAAAGAAAACTTTTCTTGAATCATTTGCTAATGATAAGTTTACCTTAACATTTCAAAAAACTAACAATAAAAATGTTCTTTTTACAAGCCTATCTCATCATATAACTTTTCCTAAAATATATAGTGAATACTCCAAAAATAAAGTATATAATAGCGGGATTGTCGGTGAAGATAAGTTGTTTATTACTTATCATTTGACAAGTCTCTTAGTACTAAACCATGTAATTGAAGGAGAATATAATTTAAAATATATTGTTGATTTTCCACTATCTATCTTTGAAAAAAAAGATAAAATTAGTAGACTTTTAAATACTATTGATAGTGATGTTGTTAAAGATAATATCATCATTAAATTTACTTATAGTGATTATCTAATTCATAAAGATGAAATTGAAGATTTAATAAAACAAGGATACAAATTCTGTATTGAATTAGATGAACAATTTGATTATCAAGAAAAAAGTAAAATATGGCTTGATATCTTCACATATATTATTGTCAAGGATGATTTAACATATGATTTTGATAGTGAAAAAATAATTATTAAAGAGTAGTAGGTGAAATATGGATACATTTTTTAGATTTTTATATGAATTTTTATCCCAATTCTTTTCTGGATTTATTCTTACATTTAAAGGATTTATTAATGGTATCTGCAGTATGTTTAATATTCCAGAATATATTGCTATTGTCGGATTTTATAAAGATGATTTTAGTATTCCTGAATGGTTTCTAGTTTGCCTAGCTATTATTTCAATCGTTGCTATCGTTTGTGGATTTGGTTTTATCATTTACTTTTTGATAAGAAAATATCTTCGCTTTCGTAAAACTATCGTTGAACAAGAATCACTTCTTGAAGAAGTTGCCTCTTTAAATAATCAAGTAGCTACGCTCATGTCAGAAAAAGAAAGTATTCTTGCTATGAAAGTATCTCACTTAGGACTAAAACCTGGTGAAGAAGAAACTGTCGAAGGTGAAGAAGGAACCAATCAAGAAGATGTTGATACTACCGCTAGTAGATTTCCAAAACTTACCGCTGTTGATAATGAATATGCTAATTACAAAGTAGCTAACTATGGAAATGGTTTTAATCTTGAAGAGTTAGTTGAAAATTTTAGAAATTTTGCTGCTTCTCATCTAGGACTTTATTATAAGAGCGAAATGATAAGATTATTTATCTCAGCACTTGCTTCAACTAAATTAGTAATTTTGCAAGGTATCTCTGGTACTGGTAAAACATCCCTTGCTTATGCCTGGGGAAAATTCTTAAAACACGATTCTTGTGTTGCTTCCGTTCAGCCGTCATGGCGTGATCGTACTGAACTCTTCGGATACTTCAATGAATTTACCAAAAAGTTTAACGAAACTGATGTTTTAAAAGAAATTTACCAAGCTGGTTATACTGATGATGTATATACTGTTATCCTCGATGAAATGAACATTTCCAGAGTAGAGTATTATTTTGCTGAAATGCTATCTATCTTGGAAATGCCTAACAAAGATGAATGGATTGTCGAGTTAGTATCTAGTTCTTGGCCAGATGATCCTAAAAATATTATTGAAGGAAAATTAAAAATTCCTCCTAATGTATGGTACATTGGAACTATCAATAACGATGACTCTACCTTCATGGTAACTGATAAAGTATATGATAGAGCTATGCCTCTTGATATCAATGATAAAGGACAAGTTTTTGAACCCCTAGATATTCCTGCACAAGACATAAATTACACCTATCTTGATAAATTATTTAGTGAGGCAATGGAAAAACATCCGATTTCTGAAGATACTTTAAATAAAATAAATGATATGGATGATTATGTAATTAAACATTTCCGTATCGCTTTTGGTAACCGTATCGTTGCTCATATGAAAAAATTTGTTCCTGTATATGTCGGATGCGGTGGCGATGAAGTCGATGGCGTTGATTACTTCATTGCTAGAAAAATTTTAAGAAAATTTGAACAATTAAATATTTCATATATTAGAGATGAAATTGATGGTTATATTGAATTCCTAGATAAAACATTTGGTAAAGGAAAAATGAAAGAGTGTGAAGAGTACTTATTAAGACTTAAAAAATTGACATAGGAGGTATTACATGAATAATCTTGAAATAATAAATTTGTATGAACAATCCAATGATGATAAAAATAAAGATTTCTATGAAAATATAAATTCTAATTTAAGAGTAGTCACTAACTATGATAAAACTAGTACCAACTTTGAATGGCTAGATATCATGGAAGATACTATCAGATATCTTGATAATATCCTAAGAAATCCTAACCGTTTTATTGTCAATGAAGAAGACATTGTTAAAATAGAACTTGCAAGAAGAGTAACTGTTGAGAGTATCAAACACTTATCAAGAAATACCAATTTAATTCAAGATATTGACAAAAAAACTGGTGATGTAAAACCTTCTAAAATTCTTAATATTAACAAAGAAGAAAGTTTCAACACCTATGAAAATCGTTTCATATATAGTTTAATTAAAAATATGCAATTCTACATAAATAGAAAGAAAAGAAACTTAACTGATTTATCTATGTCTCTTAAAGATGATAAAAAGATGGAATATAATGCATCTAGTAAAATAGGAAAAGAAAATATTAATATTTCTATGTCAATAGATTCTAAAGTAGATCAAAAGAAAAATGAAAAAGATGAAAATGGACTATCAATAACCGAAAGAATTGAAAAATTAGAACTTCAAATCTCTGACTTAACTTGCTCACCAGTATATCAAAATATTGATAAGATGCATATTTCTTTGGTAACTTCTCCAATAAAAAAGACTAACGTAATTCTAAAAAATGTGAACTTTCAATATGCCGTAAAATTATGGAACTACATGCAAAGTCATGCTGACGATGATACCGAGAGAGAAAAGTCTAACAAAGATTACCAAGAAAATGGTGAATTAAAGAAAATGATTGATGAATCTTTTCTTCTTGATTACCTAGTGCTAGATTCTGTTAACAAAAAAGAAGAGAAAAAAGAAAATAAAGAAACCTTATCAGAAAAATTAGTAGGCAATATGATAGAAAAAGTAATGAGTGTTGACTCTAACATTGATGAAGCTAAATTAAAAGAAATTGTTGGTAAACAATATAGTATTATTAAATATAAAACCGTCGTCAATGAAAAACAAATCGAAAAAATATTCAGAAAACATTTAGATAAGTATTTAGATGAAATAAACGAAATAAAAATATAAATGGTGATAATATGATAGAAAAAATAAAGAATAACAAGGTATTAAAAGTATTAACGATGATAATCAAAGCAATAGTTTCTTTATTTATAGTAATTGTTGTAAGCATTATTTTCATTCAAAGAATTTCCGATAATAAATTATCTCTTGGTGGTTATAGTATCTATACTATCATCACAGAAAGTATGGTTCCTAAATATAATGTCGGAGACATGGTCATTGCTAAAAAAATTTCTCCTGATGAATTATCTGTCGAAGATGACGTAGTTTATATGGGACAAAAAAGCGATTTCGCTGGAAAAATTATCACCCACCAAATAATAAAAATAGATACATCTAATGGAAAAAGAACTTTTCATACTAAAGGTATCGCTAATGAATTTGAGGATCCTCTTGTCGAAGAATCTCAAGTTATGGGCAAAGTCATTATGAAAAGCACTATCTTGAGTTTTATTAGTAAAATAGTAAATAATCCATATGGCTTTTACTTTGTCATCTTTGTTCCTTTTGCTATCCTTTTAGTTATGGAAATAATTGATTTTATTGAAGATCGAAAAGATAGTCAGAAGTAGGTGATTTAATGGATAAATCCAAAAGAAAAAAACTATTTAAAAAAGTAAAATTAAGAACTATCTTTTTATTAGCAATTACCTTAGCATCAAACAGTTTTGCCTGGTTTATATATACAACTAAAGTATCAAGCAACATCAGTGCTAAAGTACGAGAATGGAATGTCACTTTCGATGTAAACGGTCAAACTGTTGAAAAGACTATCGAAATAAATATTGATTCATTATATCCTGGAATGGAGTCCTACAATCAAACCTTAACTGCATCAAACAGTGGTGAAGCAAGAGCCCAAATAACCTATGAAGTTATTACTGCTAAAGTCCTTGGTGATGACCTTATGACTCTAGGATATACCGATGCTGAAATAGTAAATTATCTTCGTTCCAATTACCCATTCTCAATCGATTTTAATGTTTCTAATGATATTATTCAATCTAATGGAGAAGAAACGATTACCATATCTGTCTCATGGCCATATGAATCAGGACACGATGAAGAAGATACTAAATGGGGTAGTCTTGCCTATACCTATCATCAAAATTATCCCGACATTCCTAGTATTGATTTAAGTATAAAAATAACAGCTTACCAAATAGCAGAATAAAAGTAGCTCAAACGCTACTTTTTAAATTATATCATCTAAACTACTTGAGTGAAATTTAAACTGACATTCATCATTGCCGAATTACTACTAATAGTGGCTGAAGTATCCTCACTATTATCCATTGAAGCCCCATCACCATCATTCCACACAATATAAACTCGTATATTTATTGTCCCTGTATTATCACGATGTAAAACCGTATTTTCTATCACTTGATTACTACTATCTAAAGCAATTTCCTCGCCATCATTAATAACATATTTCGTAGCCACTAAATCCCTAACAGAACTATCTTCATTAACTGACAATGTAATTTTATATTTAAAAGAAACATCAGCTTCCCTAGCATCAATAATTAAATCAAAATATCCTTCACTAGTCGGAGCAATAATATTTTCAGCAATATTATCATTTCCAGGAAATACTGGATTAATAACTGCATTGACAGTATTTTCATCCCTAATATCTTCATTATTGACAAGAATTTTCCACCTAGCTATTGACATATTAGCAGTCTCATTTGCTTCTGTTATATATTTTGCAAAAGATTCTTGCACAAAAAACAAACATAACAATATCGATAAAACTACCAGTAAAATAACCTTTTTCTTCATATTTACCTCTCTATAATAAATTATAACATAACCATAAACGATATGCAATTTATTTCTTGACTAATCACTGACTAACTATGTGTAAAGTAGTCATTTTTTTATTGTTTAACCAATATACCTATGCTAGAATTAAATTAAGCAAGGGGTGGCATATGGCTAAAGAAGTAATTGTCAAAGCTAGCACAATAGAAAAAAGAAAAAAAAGATATAGCAAGACTAAAATAATTCTAACTATTATATTATTAATTCTTATTTTCTCTTTCATCATTTTAAGTGTTATCTATAAAGGTGGAAGATTTACTATTACCTTAGACCAAAGATTAGCTCTCGATAATCATATTGTTATTTATGAGGATTCTGTTATCAAAGAAGGTAAAAGAAAATTAGCTGCTAGAGATTTAGAATTTATGGATAATATCTCTATTGATTGGATTCCTACCAATATTGATACCGAAGCCGAAGGATCACATAATGGTGAAAACTATATAGCTTATACCTTCTATATTGAAAATGAAGGAGAAGAAACTGTTAATTATTGGTATTCCATTGTTATTGATGATGTTATCAAAAATGTTGATGAAGCAACTAGAGTAATGATTTTTCTAAATGGAGAAAAAACAGTTTATGCTAAAATTAATTCATATACCAACGAGGTTGAAGAAGGAACTGTCGCTTTTTCTAGTAAAGAAGAAGCTGTCTTAGAACAAAGAAAAAATTTCCAACCAGGAGATATAGATAAATTTACAATTGTTATTTGGCTAGAAGGTGATGATCCAGATTGTACTGATAATCTTCTAGGTGGCGAAATAAAAATGCATATGGAAATAAGAGAGGAGTATAAAGAAACAAATGAATAAGTCTAAGAAAAAGAAAAAAGAACAAAGAAAAAATCGTCTATTTTATCTACTTTTACTACTTTTAATGACAACTCTTTCATTATCGTTCTCATCTTATGCCTGGTTTACTACTAATCGTTTAGTTAGAGTAGATTTATTAGATGTCAATGTCAGAGCCCAAGGTGGAATTGAAATATCAACCGACGGTCAAAATTGGAAAGGAGCCATTTCGGTCTATGATATTCAAGATGCTAGAAATACTTATCCGACAAGTGTCAATCAAATTCCTAGTACCCTTGAACCAGTCTCTACGATAGGAGAAGTTGAAGATGGCAAAATAAAAATGTTTTATGGAACAGTCGAAAACGATTTTTATGGTAATTATATCTTATCGACTGAAAGAAGTATTGAAACTGAATCATTTGATGAACTAAGCGATGGTAAATTTATTGCCTTTGATTTGTTCCTAAAAACTAATGCTGATACACAGTTATATTTAACCCCATTATCAAACATCACCTATGGTGGAGAAACTTCTGTTGGCATTGAGAATGCCGTTAGAGTAGCTTTTGTTGAAGAAGGAACAACAACTGTTGGTAATAATCTTACCATTATTCAATCATTGTCAACTAACTCAAATGACAATGTCTATATTTGGGAACCAAATTATGATACTCATACCATCCATGGTATTGAAAATGCCCTTAATGTCTATGGTATTACCACTAATGAAATAGGAGATAGAATAATCTATGATGGTGTTTCTAGTGAAATAAGTGCTACCTTAAATATTACCCCACAAAATGCTAAAAGTTCCATCTATCCAGCATATTTTAAAACTGTCGATGTTAATTATTATACTACAAATGGTTTCACCAATAATTTACCAATCTTTAACTTAAAAAGTGGTATTACTAAATATCGTGTCTACATGTGGATTGAAGGACAAGATGTTGACTGCGAAAACAATGCTTCTATCGGTAATATCTCACTAAATCTTCAATTTAGTACCAACCCATCGTAAGATGGGTTTTTCAAATGTCTAAAAATATAATTAATCACTAATAATGCATGCTTCAATTCATATATGCACCATAAAATTTCATTCCAAAAACCTCTCAAATAAATTTACATAAATTTTATCTTATGATATACTTATATAATAAAGGTGGTGATAGAATGAAGAGAATAAAACACAAAATAAAGAACAAGTATCGATTTATATCACTCGTATCACTAGTAATCATTCTAATTACCATCAATATTGCTTATTTTATCACCTTTGGCGATCGTATTCTTGAATTTAATGACGATCCTGACTACGTATCTAGTCAAGTTCTAGGAAATAAAGTCTATGTCAATGACTTAGAAGCAGATTATGATTATTATATGGGATTAAACTATACTGATAATTCAGGATCATATCCTACCGCAGAAAATAAAAATATTTATAATGATAGTAATTTAGTTCAGGTAAAAATAACCTATTTGAGCCAAGACAATGCCGGCAATATCGGATATGTATCACTAACTGAAAGACAAGATACCTACATCTATTTCAAAACATACTACGTAAATAATAATGGTACCCCAAGTAATTACACTGATGACTTTATAGATATTGAATTAATTGATAATCCTTTTACTGATCGTCCAAATAACTTAGGTTTTAATGGCTGGATTACTAGTTATAATGGAGTAATCTTATCGTTTGATTCTAATTACTATGAACGTCATGCCAAAGTACCAGTATCGTATACAGATAACTCACCAAATAAAATAGATATAACTTTTACTGCCAGTTGGGTAGAAGCCACTACTGCTAATGTTAGCAATAATTTTGATTCTGCCATTTCAAAATTAAAAGAAATTAGTATGCAAAAAATATCATCTGTAATTATCACTTATGGTGATGTAGATATGAGTGGTTATTTTTATCAAGTTAATTTAACTTTTGGTCAAAGCTATGCTGGCTATTATAATAATCGTGGACAATATCAAAATAATGGAACATGTTATTCATTTCGTGGCTGTACCTACTACGATTTAATAGAAAATGAAATGTTTGATGAATCAAAGGAATATTATGAACTTATTAATAATAATATGACACTAGTAGACAATAGTACTATCGAAAGACCTATTATCTCCACTGAAGAAACAACTTACTATAATAATGCTAATATGGCATCATTTTATCAAAAAATAACTATTCCTAAAAATAGATCATACGCCGGATATTACAATAGCTTTGGCGAATATCAAACTAGTGGAACTTGTAATACAAATGGTGGTTGTACCTACTACGAATTAATGCAATATTATGATTCTGATGGCAATCCTCAAACATATAATGCTGATAATGAATATTATTATTTAGTAACTAGGGATACTAATATCCTTATAATGACAGGTGATACTACTGGCTCATGGAGAGATAATGGAGAATATCCATTTACCTTAACTAGTAGTTATAATGATGAATCTCATAATGTCACTTGGAATGCTAACTCGGCTGTTAACTGCTATGATGATATTAATATTGAAAATATAACGGTTTATTATGGAGCTAATCCCTCTATTTATAATCCTCCAACTGGAACTAATACTGCCGGAGTTGTCTTTGGTAGATATAATAATATTAAAATAGGTAGAGGACTCTCAAGAAATGGAAACTATGTAAATTTTAGAGCAGTGGTTGCCGGTAATGGTGGAGCAACAGGTAGTAGTAATAATCCTACTAAATACAAAGTAATTATTGAAAGTGGTATCTATAGTTCTCTTTCCTTATCAACCGGAGCTTCAACTGGTACATATGGATCTACCTTATATCTAAATAATAAAAGTATATATGGTAATGACTATGATCGAGTTCAAAATGATAATACAAAATTAGATGTATATTACTGTGCCTCAGGTGGTTGGGGATCAAATATTTATGGAAGTACTAATAGCACTACTTCAAATAGTGTCATCTATGATTTAATAGTTAAAAGTGGTACTTATGGAAGTAGCAAATATGATTTAACAACAGGTATCTATATTGGTGGCAGATATGGTGGAACTCAGTATGCCGTAAGACAGATAAAAGTCGAAGGCGGTTATATTTATAACTTAATCGGTGGACCATTAAGTGCTACTAATAGAACAAGGTTAAATGATATTTATATCTACATGACCGGTGGCGAAATTGATATGATTACTGGCGGAGCCGGTACTACAGCAACCTATGGTAATAGAATAGTTCAAATAACTGGCGGAACCATTAATTATAGTGTTTTTGCCGGTTCAAATGGTTATGATGGTAATGAAGGTGATGGAACCCTAAATGGTAGTGGGTATGTCTACATTGGTGGAAATGCCATTATTGGAAAAACAGAATATGTCGAAAATAATAATAAATTGTATGGTGCAGAAGCAGGAAGCATCTTTGGAATTGGTAATGGTAAAGAAGGATATTCAACTATCGGTTCTTGTGATAACTCTACCATAATTATTGATGGTAATGCTACTATCAACCGAAATGTTTATGGTGGTGGTAATTTTGGTGCTACTGGTGTCAGTAGTACCTCAACCACTTCAACTTCTAAAATAGTTATCAATGATGGTATGATTAAAGGATCGGTCTACGGTGGAGGTAATAATAACGGCAGTGGTTCTGGTACAGTAACATCTACTATCGATATTAAAATGTATAATGGAGTTGTTGTCGGCTCAGTCTATGGCGGTAGTAATGAAGATGGAACAATCTATGGTAATGTATCAGTATCCATTCTCGGTGGTGAGATCACCAATTCTGTTTATGGTGGTGGCGAAGGAGGAATAACTAATACCAAAAATGGTACCTATGTAAGAGACAATGTCGTTGTCACAATCGGTGATACTAATTATAATAATACTCCAATTATTAATGGTTCTGTTTATGGTGGTAGTGCTTACGGAACCGTTGGCGGAACAACTAATAGCACAGCTGTCTCTGGGAGTGATACCTTAGTTACTGTCAATAAGGGAATAATTTCTAATGTTTATGGTGGTGGCCAAGGTAATAGCGAATATACACCATACGTCCTTGGAGATGTTAAAGTTGTAGTTAATGATGGAACAATCACTAATGTTTTCGGAGCTAATGATAAAAGTGGTACTCCAAATGGCACTATTGAAGTATATATTAATGGTGGTTCAATAACTAACACTTATGGTGGCGGTAATGAAACATCAGCCAATGAAACTAATGTATATTTAACTGGTGGTACTTCTACTAAAATATTTGGAGGATCCAATTTGAGTGGTACCGTTAACATAAGTCATGTCACTACAAGTGGTGGAACATCTGAAACTGTCTATGGTGGAAATAATCAAGGCGGCACAACCGGAACAACCAATGTTTTAATAAATGGTGGCACTATTGGTACTGTCTATGGCGGTGGTGAAAAAACTTCAGTTACTGAAAGTACTAATGTCATAATTAAGTCTGAAATAACTAACGCCTTTGGAGGTTCCAATCTAGAAGGTACCATTCCGGTATCAAATGTCACGGTTGAAAATACTATCACTCAAAATATCTATGGTGGAAATAATCAAGGTGGATTAACTGAAACTTCTGATGTAAATATCTTTGGCGGAAGTTCTAAAAATATTTTTGGTGGTGGATTAAAAGCCGAAACCACTACTACCAACATCTTTGCCAATTATGGAAATATTGAAAATATCTATGGTGGAGGTAGTGAAGCTGGAGCCACTACAACTAATGTTTCTCTAGGTATTGCCAATGTTAAAAATGTCTATGGTGGCTCTAATATCAGCGGAACTGTTCAAAATAGTTATATCAAAAATTTAGATAACCAAACCTTATCACAAGTAGCTTTAAACATCACTTATGGAACCAGTGATCAACATAACAATCAAGCAACTGATTATATTTCATCACAAAAAATAAATGCTTCAATCACTAATAATACGGGAGCAAATATTACAACTTGGGATTTATTTATCATGACAAGTGAAGGATTTATCGGAGCCAATTGGTCATCTGCTACTATTGAAGAGTTAGGCAATGGATATCACATAAATGAAATCAATCAATACTATGGAACTAATACTATAAGTTCAGGAAATAGTTATAGTTTTGATTATCATATTCATTCTCAAGTCGCATATGAAGATTTCCAAATATATGGATGTTCTTTTGTCGGATATGATTCATCTGGCAATAAATATGTTGCTAGTTGTGAAAATACTTTAAAAGCTACTAATATTTATGGTGGAAATAATCTTGGAGGACAAACTAATACAGCTAATATTAATCTAACTAGTGGACTTATTGATTATATCTATGGCGGTGGAAAACAAGCTCAAACTCAAGATGCCACGCTAAACATTACAGGAACCACAGTTAATAAAGCCATTTATGGTGGTGGTGATGAAGCTTCAATCGATACGGTTAATTTAACTGTTTCATCATCTACAATTGGTAGTATAGATAGTTTAGGAAATATCTTTGGCGGCGGGAATCAGGCCCCAGTAAACAATACAATTAAAATGGATATCAAAGACAATACTACTGTCTATGGTTCAGTCTTTGGTGGTGGAAATCTTGGAGAAGTTTCCGGATTAATTGAAACTACCATTGAATCAAGCATCATAACCCAAAACATCTATGGTGGTGGAAATCAAGCTACTGTTGGACAAACGGGAAATACTAATAATGCTCTAACTTTAACAGTATCCAATACACAAGCCAATAATATCTATGGTGGTGGAAATGCTGCTGCAGTAAATGGTAACACAATACTTAATATTAATACTCAAAGTACCATTTCGACATCCATATATGGCGGTGGAAATCTTGGAGAAATCCTCGGAAAATCAATAACTACCATATCTGACAGCACAATAACTGAAAATATTTATGGTGCTGGTAATAAAGCATCTGTTGGTTTAAGTGAAACAGAAGATGCGACTGAACTAATTATAAATAATACTACTGTTAAAAATATTTATGGTGGTGGCAACGCAGCTCAAGCTAACGGAAATACTAATACCACCGTTTCATCAACAACCGTTTCTGAATCAATCTTTGGCGGTGGTAATGGTACTGAATCAACCGTTGAAAACGATACTACTGGCGAACAAAATTTAGCCAAAGTATTAGGAAATGCTAATTTAATTATAAATAATGGTACCACTACTAAAAATATTTATGGTGGTGGAAATCTAGGTATGGTAAATGGTAATACTAATGTTTCTGCTACTTCCATTACTGTTTCCGATTCAATTTACGGTGGCGGAAATGCTGCTATCGTTGGTAAAGATACTTATTTACTAGTCTCTAATTGTACTATTCAAGATAGCGTTTATGCCGGTGGTAATGGAACAACTGCCATCGTAAGAGGTAATACTAATCTCGATATAGATAATGGTACCAATATTACAAATCATGTCTTTGGTGGTGGAAATGCTGCTGCCACTGGAGTTAAAGAAATAAATAATTCAACAGGTATCGTCAATATTGCCGGTGCTACCATTGGTAAAAATGTCTATGGTGGAGCCAATACATCAGTCTTATATGGTATAACTACCGTTAACATTGGTCAAAATGTCATTACCAATAATTCATTAATTCCTACTGATATAACTATCGGTGGAACCGTCTTTGGTGGTGGTGAAGCTAATGCTAGTGGTAGTGAAAACTATGACTTTACCTTCATTAGTGTTACAAAAGGAATAAATATCAATATAGATGCCCAAAATCACAGTACCTTCACTATTGGCGGATCAATCTTTGGTAGTGGTAATGCTTCATCCACTGAAGGATATAGTTATGTTAATATACATAATTATGGAACCAAAGACGATATCAAAAGAAATATCTCTATTCAAAGAGCATCCATAGTCACCCTTGATAATTCATACATGGAATTATCTGGTGCTACCGATAGAACAAATGAATACTCAGATGTTTTATTCACTTTAAGTAGAATAGATGAATTAAAAATTAAAAATTCTAGTTCCTTATATCTAGAAACAGGAGCAAACCTTGTAAAAAAATTTACCAGTGTTGTTGATATTGATGGAGTAGAAACCAAAGCTTCTGCCACTATTGATAACGAAACAGGTTCGTTTACTAGAAACACCAACAATCGTGTTTATATGCTTGAAGGTAAAAATCTAAATATTGCTAAAAATGAAAATATTACTGATTATGGAGATGTCTCAGGTATGACTTTCTTTGGAATGTATTTACTAGATAGAAATGACAATATTATTACGGCTTTATATAGTGATTACAGTTATGGAGAAAGTGTCTCATCCGGTGATATTTATTACTTTACTGATGGTAGCTATGTTCTTGGAAAACACTTAACCAATCATGATATCACCGTTGATGGCTTTTACTCTAACTATGGAAATGAAGAAGGAAATGGTATCGTCATCAAATATATTGAACCAACTCCTGAAGATTCTGAATTTTATATGTGGTCAATTGGTGAAGTAGTTGCTTCATACACCGTAAATTTAACAGCTTCTAAATACTCAACCCTAGGTGCCCAAGAAGTTCCACTATTAAACCATGCTACTCCAAATACCACTTTCTCAATTCTTGGAGTTAATTATAGTGATCTTGATCCAAGTATTACACTAGTAGACTATGATGATATACCTAGAGTAGCCGCTACTGAAGAAGCAGCCAATACTGTCTTTGGTTTAAATATGAAAAGTGGTCAAGGTGGTTGGTTGACAAATGGTAGTACTAATTTTATTACCGATAGTGCTAATCCAATCAATGGTACCAAAGACTATATTCGTGAAAATTATAATAATGTTCCAGCCTTTGTCTTCTATCTATACCACTCTAAAAACTTAACCACCACTGGTAGTATGGGTAGTGTCACCATCTCTTTAGTAGCTATTACTCCGATAGATGATTTAAATAATGATATTGAAAGAATTAATATTAATGTTAATCTCTCAAGAGCTCTATATAATACTAATGATTATGAAGGAACTATTACTCCAGGTAAAAAATATGAAATGTTTGCTACCAGTACAGTTGATATTACTACTAAAAGTAGTTTTAGTACATATTATTCACTCTACATAAATTCTGAGAATAATCCATATCGTGAAGGATATTATCGTAGTCTTGTTTCAACTTATGCTTTCCCAGTTAATACCAAAATTACTATGATTGACCTTCATGATAACGACAATCCAATTTATTATTACTATGTAATAAATCAAGCCGATTATGATGAATCACTAATTGAATATAACAATTATGGAGAAACTTCCTACAAACTATCAAAATTTGTCAAAATGGGTAGTACTAGTGCAGATAATAACTATGATGATGCTTACTATAACACCATCTATTATCAAGATAATATAGCAGAAGAAGAATTTATCTTTATGGTTGATTTTAAAGATGCCAATATTACTAGCAATGTTCAAAATGAAAGCCTCTTAATTGAATTAAGAAATGCTGATGATCAAACCCTAATAAGCGTTCTAGGTATTGAACAGCAAACTCTAAAATACAACTTATATATAGATAGTGATGCCACTATTGAACTAGAAGGAACAATAAGCAAAAATCCAGTATATTTAGGAGATTCTACTAGTTTAACTATTGATACTAATTTTGTTCAGAATAAAGTTTCCTCAAATACTATATATGATACAACATTTGATAATGAAAAATTAGGTATTAAAATTTCAATCTATGATAGTCACGACAATCTCTTAAGTGCTCAAGATTTAATGGGAGCAAATTTTACCTATAATGGAAATACCTACTACCCAAGATATGATGGTACTACAAGAATTAAAATATCAGAAAAAGTAGCTAACGCCAGATCAAAAATAACCTTTAATACTGGTACTAGTAAATTATCTACTGGTAAATATACTATTCTAATTGAATCATTTGGTTCATATGATGGTATCTATTATGGCCCTGTTTCATCAAAACAGTTAGAAATAAAATTAAATATCATAGATACTCCATATGGTTTATCTATATCTGTTATTGATGAATTAATCTTTATTGATAAAACAACAGGCCTAACTCTAAATAATAATAACAGTTATGTCTTTAGAATAGATTATGCTTCAGAACTAAGTAATCCATCTCTAAGAATGAAACTTCAAAGAAGAAACTATGATAGTATCTATACTAATATTTATGATGATGTAAATATACTAGATTATATTACGAATGAATTTTATCAAAGTAGTAATACCTATGAATATATCTTAACGACAAATCCTGTTTCTAATGCCAATTACACAATAAACTTTAAAGAAAATCTAATTACTGGAACATATCGTCTAGTTATCAGTCTATATGATGGAAATAACTATATTGGTGATGTTTATCAGTATCTAATTATTAGATAGAAAGGAATTATATGACAAAGAAAAATATTGAAGAATTAAGTGATTTAGAACTTTTAGAATTATATCAAACATTAACAAACTTTATAAAATACTTAAATGAAGAATTAGGTGATAAATAATGAAAGAACAATATATAAATAATATAGAAACCCATAAGGAAGTCTTAAATGCTCTTCCTAAAAACAATGATAAAAATCTTAAAGTCTATAAAGAGAAGGTCTCCGAGTTATTGACAACTTATCGTGAAGACCTATCATCAATTATTGAAGAGATAGATAAAAGAACCAAGCACTATCTATCTCTTGGTAAAGATGAAAGAATAGACACTATAGATAGTAAGATATCAGAATTATCTTCAATTCTTCCTATTATCAACACTTATAATTCTTCTTATGAAAAAAGCAATCTTGATAAGATATTATATCAATTAGGACATTACTACACCATCGACTTAAATTCTGTTAATAGTAATATTCTAAAAGCCATTGAAGTTTTTAAAACTATTGGAATTAACTTGACTGCTAATGATTTTAACTATAGCTATTATGCTAAAAAATACTTAGAAAAATTGTTATCATTAGATCCTAAACAAAATACATATCTTGAAGAATTAAAACAAACTTTCGAAGATATTTATTGGAAATGCCCCGATATTATTAATCATATAACTCTAAATTTCAAATATCTTTATTATTTAAATCAAAAAAAATTCGATGCCTACTATGAAAATAAGATTAGTATGTTAACTAAAGAAAATCTTAATGAACAATATCTAAATCTAATAATTAATAAAGATAATTTAATTCAAGAAAGTAAATTCTTAATCTTAAATAAATTCTTGACTAATGAATTAAATATTAATGATTATACTGAAGATAAAGTAAATAAGTTAAAAGAACAGCTTATAGCTACTAATAACTATAATGATGAAGACATTATTGACTTGTCTCGCACATTATATGAATATCATGAATACTTATCGTTAAAT
>CAMGAM010000009.1 GCA_946007485.1 uncultured Mycoplasmatota bacterium | reverse complement strand
AAAAGATACTTTTAAACATAGCATCTCTACTGATTTTATAAAATTCTTTCATATGTTTCTCCTTTCAAAAATGGTTATAACATATTTAAAAAAAGGAAGCAAATGATGAAAAAATTAGGAGAAATTAATATTCTTGAATATAAAATATCTATTATTTAAAATTCTGTAATATTTAGAATAACAGAAATTAGAATTCTGAATATTAAAAAGTATAAGAAATTAAAATGAGTAATTTATTTATTTGACATATATTTTACTAATTAATATAAAAAAGGCCCTTAAGTATCATACTTAAAGTCTATACATATACATAATAATCTCTTTAAAAATAAGAAAAAATCAGATTTTTTTGAAATTACAAAAATAAATATTTTTGTAATTCAACTATTTACATAAACACCCATATTTGCTATAATTAACTCAAGATAGAAAAGACCCTTAAGTATGATACTTAAGGGCTTTAATAAGGATGATGAAAGATGGGTAAGAATAAAAATGTATTGACCTTATTGATTATTTTAACAATTATTTTTACAGCCATTGGTTCATCACTAGCTTATTTATCATGGGTAAGTAGTGAAGAACAAAAGACACAAATAACATTTACAGCAACCGCTGGATTTTCATGTAGTGCTGATATGGGTGGAGAAATAAAATCGGGAGATGTAAGAATCATACCAACGACAGTATCAGATGATACAAGAGGAAATTATATAAAACGAGAAGTAGTAGTAAATCCTTCAATTACAGTATCCAATAAAACTATTTATATGGATTTATGGTTAGATATTAATAGTCTTGGGGCAGGGTTATCTAATAGTTTAAATTTTAAATATGCATTAACGACAAGTAGTAATAATCCAACAACGGGAGTAGTAAGTTCTGGAAATTTTAATGGAAAAACATCTGGTGATAGGATATATTTGTTAGATCTTAAAGAATATATGACAACAACTACAGAAACATATTATTTATGGATATGGTTAGATTCAGTCGAAACCAATGTTGAAACTGCAGGTCAAGAATTTAATTTATCATTAAATGGAAATTGCTATGACAATTTACCAATAACAGCAAATTCACTTATTAATAGTGCAAATCCAAGTACTTTGATGTATGCAGACGCCTCTGATAGTCAAAAGGCAGAAATGTGGACATTCTCTCATGATGCGACTGAACAAGTGGAAGCAACGACTGATTACCGTTATATAGGTAATAAATATTGTTCATACGAATCGGGTAAATATGGTTATTTTATTAAATCAAATGGAACATGTCCGACGAGATATAATTATGTAAGAACTACAATTAGTGATAGCACAACTAAAAGTTTTACCAATCAATCATCATGTCCATCAGATACATCAACTTATACTTACGAATGTACTGAATTAACTAATGATGGTATAGTAGGAGTAACTCCTAACAACTATATAACCTTTAATAATGAAGTCTGGCGAATAATTGGAGTTTTCAATGGTAGAATAAAAATTATTAAAGATGAATCTATTGGTAATATGAGTTGGGATTATAAGCAATCAGGCGTAGGTTCTTCGACAAGTGATTGTGGATCAAATGATTGGACTGATTCTCAATTAATGTATATGTTAAATCCAACTAGTTATAAACTGAAAGATGGATATACATCTAATGATACATATATATATGATTGGAATGGCAATATTATTTATCAATTTGGTTGCCAAACAGCGAGTATTGTTAGTGGAGCTAGTTCATATAGTTGTACTAGTAATAATTGGAGTTTAAATAGTACTGCTTTATCTCAAATAAGTGAAGCAACTTATTATTTAGGAGGAAGAAAATATAATTCATCAACACATTATGGAATAGCCGAAGAAATATATACTTGGGAACGTGGAACAACGGTATATAGTGGAAGACCAACAAGTTGGACAGGATTAGTTGGGTTAATGTATCCATCAGATTATGTCTATACATTTAGCAATGGTATCAATAATGCGTGTTATTCAGATATCTATATGTGCAGTCAAAGTACAATAGGTTCAATTCCAAATAGTTCATGGTTATTTTATGAATCCTCACTTTTATATACAATTTCTCCTCATTCAGATTCTACAGATTATATGCTTTTCATTGACTCTGAAGGTATTTTTCGTCGATTTGAAGCATGTCGTTTTCTTTCCAGTTTTAAAATTCATCCTGTTGTATATCTAAAATCTGATATTCGATTGCAAGGAAGTGGTTCAAGTGATGATCCATATGAAATTATTGGATAGTGAATAAATTAACAAATGATAAAATTAAAGATAAATGAATTATAGTTTGTGGTGGTATCAGTGGAATTATAGGGATAAAATTATCTCTTTTTTCTTTTATTTTTATATATTTTGTAGTAGAATTATATTAGAAGAATTAAAGGAGTGATTTAGGAATGGTTGTTAAGAATATAATTGATGAGATGTTACCTAGTATATGGCCAATGGTGGCTTTTATATCTATTGTGGCAATAACTCTTAGATGTGCATATTTATTTAAAGGTAGTAGAAAATTTGTTTTACATAAAGAATTATTATCATTAGTTTTTATTATTTATATTCTTTGTTTATATTATATTTTAATGGGTCAGGATGGCACAAGTGGGGTTAATTTAATTCCTTTTAAAGAGATGTTTAGATATAGTTTCGGTAGTTATAAGTTTATGAAGAATGTTGTAGGTAATATTTTGTTATTTATACCTTTTGGATTTTTTGCTTCATATTATTTAAATAATAGAAAAGCATCTTTGATATTGATAGTATCTTTGATAGTATCGGGGCTTACGGAAGGACTTCAATATTATACAGGAAGAGTATTTGATATAGATGATATTATTTTAAATGTTTTTGGTGGTTTTATTGGATATTTATTATATGTAGGTCTTATGGCTATTAAGGGAAAATTACCTAAGTTTATGAAGAGTGATGCTTTTATAAATTTTATGATTATTTTATTAGTTATATTGATTGTGTTATTTTCATTTGATATAAATATATTTAATTATTTATAGGGAGGATATATGTTTGAAATTATTAATGATACAGATAGGGAAGTATGTGAATTAGAAAAGCTTAATAATTATATAAAATATGTAGTTAATGAATTGGAACTTGAGAAATGTGAATTTAATATAATTATTATTGATAATGAAAGAATACGTGAAATAAATAGAGAATATAGAAAAATAGATAAAGAAACTGATGTAATTAGTTTTGCTTTAGAAGATAATATGGATATTTCTTATGATGATTTTAGATTACTGGGAGATATTTATATATCAATAGATAGATGTTATCTACAAGCTATGGAATATGGACATTCAAGAGAGAGAGAAATATGCTTTTTAGCAACACATGGAATATTACATTTGCTTGGATATGATCATATGGAAAGTGAAGATGAAAAAGAGATGTTTTCACTTCAGAATAAGTTGTTAGATGGATATGATATTAAGAGATAAAAGGGTGATAGAGTGAAAGAAGAATTAATTAAGTTATTAGATAGGGCATATGCTCCTTATTCAAAGTTTAAAGTAGCAGCGATGTTAGAGATGAAAGATGGAAAATTTATTCCGGGGGTAAATGTTGAGAATGCTTCTTATGGAGCTACAATATGTGCTGAGAGAAATGCCATAACGACAGCAATTGCTTTAGGATATAAAAAAGGTGATTTTAAAAATATTTATATTATGGTTAGTGGTAAGAAAATGTCAATGCCTTGTTTTATGTGCCGTCAAGTAATTGTAGAATTTATGGATAAAGATGGATTAATTATTTTAATGGATAGAGATGGTAATAGGGAAGAATATAAGGTATCTGATTGTTGTCCTTATCCATTTGATGAAGATGATTTATAATATATGGAGGGTAAGTTATGAAGAGTGGTTTTATTGGGTTGGTTGGTAGACCTAATGTTGGAAAGAGTACTTTATTAAATGCAATTATAGGAAGAAAAGTGGCAATTACTTCAGATAAGCCACAGACTACTAGAAATATTATTCAAGGTATTAGAACTGATGAAGATAGTCAGATGGTTTTTGTAGATACGCCAGGTATTCATAAACCAAAAAATAAGTTAGGAAAAATGCTTAATAAACAAGCATATTATTCTTTAACAGATGTCGATGTTATTTTGTTTTTGGTAGATATTACAGAACCTCTTGGTAAAGGAGATATGTTTGTTATTGATGTTTTAAAGAATTGTAATGTGCCGGTAATATTAGTTATTAATAAGATAGATAAATTACCAAAAGAAGAAATTCTTAAAAAGATAGAGCAATATAAAGATTTATATAATTTTGATGAGATAGTACCAGTATCTGCTAAAAAGATGGATAATATTGATAGGTTAATAAATGTTTTAAAAAGTAAACTTACTGATAATATAAAATATTATGACGATGATATGTATACAGATAAACCAATTAATTTTATTGTTTCGGAACTTATTAGAGAAAAGATATTAGAATTAACTTTTGAAGAAGTTCCACATAGTGTTAGTGTTATTACTGATTCAATGGAATATGGAAGAGATAGCGTCAATATTAAGGCAACGATTATTGTTGATAGAGAAAATTTAAAAAGAATTTTAGTAGGAAAGAATGGAACAATGATTAAAGAAATTGGGACAAGAGCAAGAATGGAGATTGAACCATTACTTAATAAAAAAGTATATTTAGAATTATTTGTAAAAGTTATTCCTAAATGGAGAGATCGAGAAAAGTTTTTAAATGATACATTATATAAAGAATTTAATTTTGATGAATAATAATGTTTCAAAATAGAAAATAATCACCATAATAATAGTGGGTGAAGAAAATGACAAGTAAAGAATATTGGAATAAATTTATGGAAACAGGAAAAATTGAAGATTATTTAAAGTATGTAGAACTATCTAGAAAAGAGAAATAAGATGATTGAGAAGGTTGAAGGTATAGTTGTATCGGAAGTAGATTATAAAGAGAGTAGTAAGATTATAAATGTTCTTAGTCCACAATATGGAGTTATTGGAATTATTGCTAAAGGAACAAAAAAAGTTAATAATAATCTTTCTTCAGTTTCATCAAAACTTACTTATGGATATTTTCATGTTAAATACAATAGTAAGGGATTATCTACTTTATTAGAAGTTGATGTTATTGATAAGTTTAAGAATATTAAGAGAGATATTAGTTTAATGAGTTATGCTCTTTATTTATTAGAATTAGCTGATAGGGTATATAAGCATGATAATGATAAACAAATATATGAATTACTTATTGCTAGTTTAAAGAAGATAGATGAAGGGTATGATTACAAAGTAATAGCTAATATATTTGAACTTAAGATGTTAGATTTTTTAGGAATTAGACCGGTAGTGGATGAATGTGTTAATTGTGGAAGTAAACATGATATTGTAACAATTTCTAGCTATAAGGGTGGATATTTGTGTAAGGACTGTGCGAGAGGGGAAGTAATTGTTAATATAAAGACAATTAAACTTCTTAGAATGTTTTATTATGTAGATATATCTAAGATTACGAAGTTAGATATATCTGATAAGATTAAGAATGAGTTATCACAGTTTATATATGATTATTATGATAGATATTCAGGAATATATTTGAAGAGTAGGGATTTTATAAAGAATTTAGAAAAAATATCTTCTTGATAAAGTAAATGGCTTAGCAAAAAAAATGCTAAGCCATTATTTGTTTATGGTGATGATATAGCTATAATTAGTTATTATGGCAACAATGGTGAGGTCTTTGGTTATTGTTTGATCCACAGAATACTAAGAAAAGGATGATTAGAACAATTAGAACTGCCCATATCCAGCCACTGTTACCATAACCATATCCGTATCCACATCCATAACCGTAGCCATATCCGGGATATCCATATCCGTACATAGTATCACTCCTTCCATTAATAGTATATTTTAACTATTTGAAATTAGATATAATGGATTGCCTATAAAACGATTAAATAAAAAAACTAACATTTCTGTTAGTAATCTATTTTTCGAAACTTTAAAAGTTCTAATATCATAATGGTGGCTCCAGCGGGAATCGAACCAGCGACACGAGGATTTTCAGTCCTCTGCTCTACCGACTGAGCTATGAAGCCAAAAAAATAAATGGCGGTTCCGACGGGATTTGAACCCGCGATCTTCTGCGTGACAGGCAGACGTGATAGACCACTACACCACGGAACCATGGTTGCGGGAGCTGGATTTGAACCAACGACCTCTGGGTTATGAGCCCAGCGAGCTACCAGACTGCTCCATCCCGCGATAAATAAATGGCGGAGGAAAAGGGATTCGAACCCCTGCGCCGCTTTCACGACCTCTCGGTTTTCAAGACCGATCCCTTCAACCGGACTTGGGTATTCCTCCATAAAATGGTGCCTAAGGTCGGACTTGAACCGACACGAGGGTTAAATCTCGCAGGATTTTAAGTCCTGTGCGTCTACCTATTCCGCCACTCAGGCATTATTTTAGTCCCACTAATTCGTGTTGACTAGTTCATTATATAATAAAAAAAATAAAATATCAACCTTTTTCTGAAAAAAAGATGAAAAAAATATGACATTTCTTTAAAAAATAGGAAAATAGTTAAAAAAATTAAATATTTTACATTTATAATATAGTGGAAACAATTGACAAAAAAAGAAAATCTTTATATAATTAAATTGTATGATTAAAATAAGAGGTGGTTGGCAATGGTAAGTTATAATAATAGCAATGTAGTCCAATATTTAAGACAGTATGAAATGTTTTCAAATAGTTTGAAATTGGTAAGAAATAAAGAAGAACGTGAAATGATTATTAAACAACTTACTAAGTTAGAGTATAAAATAATTGAAATGACAAATGAGAGTTATGAAGAAGAATATTATACTTTAGCAAATAAGGAATGTAGTTTGTTGGATGAAGAAAAAAAGAGAGTATCAATGCTTATTGATTTGATAAATCAGAGATTAACATATGTTGAGAAAAGATGCAATGACCATTACCAATTGACTGGTGAGACACTTGATGTTAGTGATGTACTTGGTGCTAATACTTTAGATACTTTAGAGAATAGAGTTAAGATAATTGATAAGTATAGTAAAAATGTTAAATTAAAAGAAGAATTAGAAAATGAAGTTAAGTCTTTATCTAGTAAGATATCTTTAGCAAGCGAAAAAATTGATATTAATAAAGGATTAAATATAGAATTAGAAAGTCAGTTTAAATCTTTATTAACTGATGCATTTGAGAAGAATGGATTATATGATTTATTAGAATTAAAAGATGAAATAGAGTTCGCTTATTATGAAACAGAGAAATCATTAACTTTAGCAGAACTTAATTTAGAAACAGCAAAGACTTCGCCTATGAATGTACTTAATGATTGTCAGACAATGCTTCAGGATGTAAAACAAGATTATATAAAATATAAAGATAGATTAAGTTTGCTTAGACTTATGGAAATATTTAATAGAGAAGTAAATACTTATGATGAACTTCTTAAGAAACGTAAAGAAGTTAATGAATTGCTTAAGTATATTAAGAATGAAGATTTTATTAATATGATTATTGATACAGTTTCTAAACAATATAATACAATACTTATGGAACAACAGGATATTAATACATTTAATGATTTAACACTTGAAAAAGAAAGAAAGTTGGAAGTATTATCAGAAATTGATGAGGAAAATAACAGTGAAGAATTTCAAAGTGTGTTGAAAGTATTAATTGAGAATGAAAAGAAAAGACAGGAAAAGATTCTTGAAGAAAAAAGAAAAGCTTTAGAAGAAGAAAAAAAGAGAAAAATAGAGTTAGAAAAGAAGCGACAGGAAGAAATATTAAAAAGACAGAAAGTAATTGAGGAAGCTAGAAAGAAAGAGATTGAGAAGAGAACTAAACAACTTTTAGAACAACAACAAAATTCAGTATTATCTACTAAGAAAAAAGAGAAAAATTATAGTTTTGAATCAATTAAAGATAATATAAATGAGGATACTTCAATTAATGAAGAATCTGATAAATTAGAATTGCGTATGGATAGAAATAAAATGTTATTTGATAATAAAATAGAAGAAGATGATAATGATTTAGAGGTTGTTAGGGGTAGAAAAGAAGAAACAATGGATAATGATACATTGTTTAAAAATAAGTCAGATATAGAGAAAGAGTTATTTGATGAATTTAATAGTAATGATAATAAGAAAAAAATAGATAGTGATAAATTATTTAATAATAGATTATTGGATGAAAAGGAAGAAATAAAAGAAAATAAATTTCCAGATATGTCAATTGATGAGTATATGAAGAATTTTGATGAAAATAGTGTGAGTGAATCAAGTAGTTTCTTTGGTAGTGATGATGTATTTCCAAGTATTCCAATGTAGATAAATAACTTCTTGGAGGTGATTATATGGTAGATATTAATGACAACGATTATAAATTACTTAAAATGAATGAGAGCCTTTTGAGTAAATTGTCTAGTGATGATATTAAGTTTAAAGAGACAATAGATACTTATAAAGAATTAGCTATAAAAATAGATACAAGTAAATATAATGACTTTATTGAAAAAATTAATAACAATAGTAATAATCAATCTTTGCAAGAAGAACTTGAATATTTAGATGAACTTGAAAATGGTTATGGACAATTAAATGAAATGCAGTGTAGATTCAGAAGTATATATAGTACTTATGGATTAGATGATGATTTTAAATTATCTGATTTAGGTAGTATATATATTGATGAAATTAGAGAGAGAAGAAATTTAATTAGTGGATATTTAATAAATAATAAAAATATTGCTGATAGTAAGAAAAAGTTAGATGAATATAATGATAAATTAATTTCTTTAAATAAAGAAGAAAAAGAAAATAGTAAAAGATATCAGTATCTTGAAGAAGAACTAAAGAGAATGTTTTTAGATGCTGAAGGAAGAATTATCGATTCATCAATGAAATATACTAGTGTTAAGATGGAATATTCTGATATTGATTTTGATTTTGGAAAATTGTTAGAAGATTGTGAATTATTAGAACAAACTTTCAAACAGGTATTAAGTGCAGAGATGGAACAGAAAGAAGTTCTTAAAGCAGTAGATATATGTTATGATAAAATGCCTACAAAAGAAAATAGAGAGACACGAGATGTTACTAGAATTGATACGGTTAAGGCAAATTATAGATTGGCTTTAATAAAAATAGTTAGATTAATTAGTCATTATGAAAATACTTATGATAAGATAGTTGAGAAAAGGGAACAGTTAAGAGATTTAATTAAAAAAAGAAATGAGTATTTAAATATTCTTGGTAAAAGGTATGCTGTTGATCCATTTGGTAGAATTAAGATAGATGAGCAATTAAATTATATTAAGACTAATTTAAGAGATAATGCAAGAGAAATTTCTAGAGTAAGAAAGTTAATTAATGAAGTTAGTAATAGATTGGATGAAATGACAAGTAAGAATAATAGTTTTTTGACAGAACTTAATTCTTCGGATATTTCATTTATTAAGGATACAACTTCTTTATCAGATATTAGTGTAGAATTAGATGATGATTTAATTAAACAAATTAAAGTTTATTTAGATAATCAAGTAGCCAATGTAAGAGATATTAGTAGTGAATTTAAAATTGATAGAGTTCATGAAAAGACAGATGGAGTAATTAGTAGGGTATATCAAATGATTAGTAATGATACTAAGAGTGATAAAACTAGTACTTATAATCCAGAATTAGTTGTAGAAAATGATGATTCAAATTTATTAGATAATGATAATGCTTTGATATTTGATGATAGTGATTTGTTTGATATTGAATCTGATGAGCCAATGTTTGAATTTGATAATATAGGTGGAACTGAACATTTAGCTGATGATAGTGCTGGTAGTATGGAAATAGAAAAAGAGCAAGAAGATAGTAATTTATTTCATGATAATGGAGATAGTCCTTTTGAAAATATTATATTTTTTGATGATAAAGTAGGGGATACTAAGGAAGAGATTTTTCCTCAATTAGATACAACAAGTTCATATCAGTTAAGTGAGGTAAAAAAAGAAGAAGCAGTTGTTAATGAAATAGATGATATGAGAATGCCAGATGTTTTTTGGAAAACGGAAACTAAAGATGATAATAATTCTGAAGAAACTGAATCTTTGGATGAACAGATAAAAAAATTAAAATTAGTAGCGTAAGGAGAAAATATGAAATTAGAGATAAATAAAATAATTACTTTGGGTAATAATGAAGAGTATTTGATTGTTGATAAAGTAGAAAAAGATGAGAAAGAATATTATTATATTGCACAAGTAAATGAAGATGGAACTGATATTTTAGATAATTATAAAATAGTAAGTGCAACATATAAGGATGGAGAAGTTTATTTGGATGAAGTGCTTGGTGAAGATAAACTTAAAGCTATTCTTCCACTATTTGTAAAAGAATAATGCCAATTTGGCATTTTTTCTTGACAAAATAATAAATATTTAATATAATCATAATCGGTACATTTTATATCTAATTGATTTACGTATTGGGAACACGGAAATTGAAAGGATAAATTTATATTAAGAATGAAGGAGAAAAAAATGAAGACATTTATGCAAAGTAAAGAAACTGTTGCTAGAGATTGGTATGTTATCGATGCTAAAGATGTAGCGTTAGGTAGAGTAGCAGCAAAAGCAGCATCAATGTTAAGAGGAAAGCATAAACCAACTTATACACCTCACATTGATTGCGGCGATTATATTATTATTATTAATGCTAAAGACGTATTATTAACAGGAAATAAGTTAAAAGGAAAGAAGTATTACGATCATAGTAGATATGCTGGTGGTCTTAGAACAAGAACTGCTAAGGAAATGGTTGAAAGTTATCCAGTAGAAATGGTAGAAAGAGCAGTAAAGGGAATGCTTCCACATAATAGATTAGGAAGACAAATGTATAAGAAATTATTTGTATATGAAGGAAGTACTCATCCACATATGGCACAACAACCAAAGGAAGTTAAGGTAGGGAGAGAATAATTATGGCAAAGAAAGATAATAGTAGAGTATTTTTAGGAACTGGTAGAAGAAAAAGTTCTGTTGCTAGAGTTAGACTTGTACCAGGAAGTGGAAAAATTACTGTAAATGGTAGAGATGTCAATGAATATATGCCATTTGAAGTACTAGTTATGGATTTAAAACAACCATTAGAACTTACTAATAATTTAGAAACTTTTGATATTGATTGTAATGTATCTGGTGGTGGATTTTCAGGACAAACTGGTGCTATTAGATTAGGAATTACGAGAGCATTACTTGAATATGATAAAGAAAATGAAAAGAATGAAGATAGTTATCGTAAAATTCTTAAAAAGGCTGGAATGGTTACTAGAGATCCTAGAAGTAAGGAAAGAAAGAAACCAGGTCTTAAAGCTGCTAGAAGAGCTCCACAATTTAGTAAGAGATAAAAAAATAAATTTAACTCGAAAACTTTGTTTTTCGAGTTTTCTTTTGGTATTATATAAAAAATATTTGGATATTTTGTAAAAATACTTGCATAAAATGAAATAATAGTGTATTATTAGTATGTTCCTATTTCTTGGTGTTTTGTACTCCTTACGGATACGAGGATATAGGTGAAAATATAGATAAAGGAGGTAAGAAAAATGGCTTTAACTAAAGAGACAAAGACAAAGATTATTAAGAAATTTGCTAGAGATGAAAAAGATACTGGTTCTCCAGAAGTTCAAATAGCAATTTTAACTGAAGAAATTAATGCTTTAACTGAACACTTAAATAAGAATAAGCAAGATAAGCATTCTAAAAGAGGACTTTTAATTAAAGTTGGTAAGAGAAGAAGTTTACTTAACTATTTACTTAAGAATGATGTTAAAAAGTATCGTGAAGTTGTTAAGGAACTTGGACTTAGAAAATAATTATTATAATAAAGTAGGCACTCTTTTTTGAGTGTCTTTATTGTTAGAAAGAGGTTAAAATGGAAAAGAGAGTATTTAAATTTAATTTTAGGGGAAGAGAATTGGTTGTAGAACATGGAGAAGTAGCAAAGCAAGCTCATGGAGCGGTACTTGTAAGATATGGAGATACTGTTATTTTATCAACAACGGTTGTATCAAATACTGCTAATTTGTTATCTGATTTTTTTCCACTTATGGTACTTTATAATGAAAAATTATATTCAGTTGGAAAGATACCTGGAGGATTTATTAAAAGAGAAGGTAGACCTACGGATGCAGCTACTTTAGCAGCAAGAATGATTGATAGACCACTTCGTCCTTTATTTCCAGAAGATTTTAGAAATGAAGTACAGATAGTTAATACTGTATTATCAGTTGATAAAGATAACTCGCCAGAACTTACAGCTTTATTTGGATCTTCACTTAGTGTATCTATTAGTAAGGTTCCTTTTAATGGTCCAGTAGCAGCTGTTAAAGTAGGAAGGGTTAATGGAGAATTTGTAATTAATCCAACGGTTGAACAAGCAGAAGTATCTGATTTAGATTTGACAGTAGCTGGTACTAAGGAAGCTATTAATATGGTAGAAGCTGGTGCTAATGAAGTATCAGAAGATGATATGCTTGAAGCTTTAATGTTTGGACATGAAGCTATTAAGGAACTAATTGCTTTTGAAGAAGAAATAATTGAAGCAATTGGAGTAGAAAAGATGGAATATGATAAGTTAGAAATAACTGATTCATTAAGAGAGGAAGTATCTGATTTTTGTAGAGAAAGAATAGATTCATCTTTGAGAATTAAGGATAAGATTGAGAAATATGAAGCAATTGATAAGGTTAAGGAAGATTTAGTTAATAAGTATAAAGAATTGTATGAAGATAGTATGAAACCTGATGAATATAAAGAACTTATTACAAAAGTATTACTTATCTTTAGTGATATAGAATATGAAATATTTAGAAATATTACAGTTTTAGAGAAAACGAGAGCTGATGGTAGAGCAATGGATGAAATTAGACCATTATCTACGGATATAGATTTACTTCCAAGATGTCATGGTAGTGCACTATTTACAAGAGGTCAAACTCAGAGTTTAGCAACTGTTACTTTGGGGGCTTTAGGAGAACATCAAGTATTAGATGGTCTTGGAATTGAAGATGAGAAAAGATTTATGCTTCATTATAATTTTCCAGCATTTTCTGTTGGAGAAACTGGAAGATATGGATCACCTGGAAGAAGAGAAATTGGACATGGTGCTTTAGGAGAAAGAGCTTTATCATATGTAATTCCTTCAGAAGAAGAATTTCCTTATACGATAAGAGTAGTATCTGAGATACTTGAATCAAATGGTTCATCTAGTCAGGCTACAATATGTTCTGGATGTATGGCTTTAATGGCAGCAGGAGTACCAATTAAAAAGCCAGTAGCAGGGATTGCAATGGGACTTATTACTAGTGGTGAAGAATATACAGTACTTACTGATATTCAAGGACTTGAAGATCATCTTGGAGATATGGATTTTAAAGTGGCTGGAACAAGAGATGGTATTACAGCTTTACAGATGGATATAAAGATTAGTGGAATAAATAAACAAATATTAAAAGAAGCTTTAGCTCAGGCTAAGAAGGCTCGTATGCAAATACTTGATGTTATTGAGAAGCAAATTCCAGAACCTAGAAAAGAAGTATCTATTTATGCACCAAAGACTTGTACATTTATGATTAATCCAGATAAGATTAAAGATGTTATTGGACGTGGTGGAGAAATGATTACCAAGATTATTCAAGAATGTAGTGGAGTTATATCAGTTAATGATGATAAGGCTGTTAAAGTTGATTTAGAAGATGATGGAAGAGTAATGATATATCATATGGATAGGGAAGTTATTGATAAGACAAGAGAGAGAATTGAGAATATTGCTAGAGAAGTAGAGATTGGAAAGATATATAACTGTAAAGTAGTTGATATTCAAGATTTTGGAGCATTTGTAGAAGTGTGGCCTGGAATGGAAGGATTAATTCATATATCACAACTTGATATAAATAGAGTTAATAAGACTAGTGATGTAGTATCAGTTGGAGATGAAGTTTTGGCAATAGCTACAGGATATGATAAGAAAGGTAAATTAAATTTATCAAGAAAAGAAGTACTTCTTAGAAATAGACTTAAGAAGGATAATGAATTTAAAGAAGAAGGGAAAAATACTTTAGAATAAATGAAAAGTTGCATTAAATAATAACTTAATGCGATTTTTTTTGACATATTTTAAAATGTGTTGGTTAATATATACTTGCATTGACAATAATTTACATTATTTGTTATAATTTTATTAGTGTAGTAGGGTGTAGTTAGTGAGAGGTTTATCATGAAAAAAAATGTTAAAGTACTTATGATCTTAATTTTTTTATTTATTATATTTACACTGTTTGGTGGAACTTTGGCTTATTATACTTGGCAAAGTAGTGCGAGTCAAAAGACAGGGATTACTTTGTCTTTTAATTCAGAATTTTCATGTGCAGCTGATATTGGTGGCAATATAACGAGTGGTGATGCTAGAATTATACCTACAACGGTATCTGATGTGACAAGTGGTAATTATATTAAGCGAGAAGTAGTTATTTCATCAATTATAAATACTTCTGATAAATTAATTTATATGAATTTATGGCTAGATATAAATGAAATAGGTAATGGTTTGTCTAATAGTCAAAATTTTAAGTATGCACTGACTAAGAGTAGTGAAAGTAATACTTCTTCAGTAGTTTCTAGTGGAAATTTTTATGGAAAAACGGTTGGAGATAAAGTAGAATTACTTACTTCAAAAGAATATATATCAACAACTAGTGAAACATATTATTTATGGATATGGTTAGATGCGTTGGAAACAAATATAGAGACAGCAGGTCAAATATTTAATTTTTCTTTAGATGGAGAATGTGTGATGAATGGTGGTTCTGCAGAAACTGTCGAAAGTTTACAAATTATGTCTGCAAGTACTAGTTATCAGATGATTAATGCAAGAGCAATTACGGCAGATGATCGAACAGTTACTTCTTATGCAGTTACTACTACTGATGAAGAACCAACGACATGGGAAAATATATCAAGTAATTCTTCACAATATAATTTAAAATATATTACTAATTCTGTTGGTAATTATTATGTATGGTTTAAGGATTCGGTAGATATAGTTGTTAATCGACAGGTTACAGTATCAGAAATAGATGATGTGTCACCAGTTTGTACATTTGGAGAATTTAGTACTGATACGATTGCTAATGGAGAAAGTGCGACAGTTGAACTTACATGTATTGATTCTGGAATAGGGATTTCTTCAAATGCACTGGATATTAATAATTTTACATTGTCAAATTCAGGAGTTGAACTTTCTTCAAATATAGAAGAGTATCCGATAACTAATGGATATAAATATGTTTTAACAATACTTGGAAATTCAATATCAACAAATGGACAGACAGAAATAATTTTGAATAGTGGAGCTATTAGTGATATGGCATCAAATGTTAATAGTGCAAATGTTGAATCGGGTTCTCTTTTACTTTCTTCGGCTGATAAGATGATACCAGTGATTACTTTTAATCCAGAATATTCAAGTGATTATGGGTTGGCTAATGTAATTACAATAACGGTATCGGATAATGTTGGGGTTAGGCCTTCACAATCTATAAATTATCGTTGGCAAAAGGAAGAAATTTGTTCTACGAATGCAGCTGATTATACTTTATCAGTTGAATTGGATAATAAAGTTTTATCATCTAAATCAGCAACAGCTTCGATATATACGATTGGAAGTAATATTATTGGAATAAGTGGACTTAATGGAGGATATTATTTATGTGTGTATGAGGGAATTAAGGATAGTTCTTCTAATAAATCAGTTACGACAAGATCACCGGGGATATATTTATTTGATACAGTAGTACCAACTCTTAGTGTTAGTGTCAATGATGGACAAAATTTTTCTAGTAGTAAAGAAGCAACATTTTTGGTTGAAGATAGTGGCCCATCATATTTAAAAGGTGGTACTTATACGATTAAATATGCTTGGAGTACTTCATCTCTTGGCTGTAGAGATATTCCATCGACGAATACAGTTAGTATCGATATTTCAAATGGTGCTCCTAGTGCTAGTGTGAGTGTAATTGTTTCTGGATATGATGGAGAAGGAAAAATTTATGCTTGTCCTAATGAGAGTATTATAGATATTTCTGGAAATAAAGTATCAACTTTAAAAGTTGCTAGTGATTATATGTATTTAGATAATGGAGTACCTACGATTAAGATTAAGCCATCTAATGGAAGAGTTTATGAAAAGAATCAAGATGTAGAAATTTCTATTGAAGATGCTGGGTTTGGCCTTAGTCAGGGAACATATAGTTTAAAATATGATTGGAGTACAGAAGAACTTAGTTGCAATGATTTAACAAAAATAATTACAATTAGTGCTAATAATGGTGATAAGAGTGTTAGTAAAACGATAAATATATCTAATGATACTGGTGCTGGTAATTTATATGTTTGTAATACGACGACAATAAGTGATACAAATAACAATGTATTAAGTGCTAATCAGTTATTTAGTGAAGCGGTGTATTTAGATAACATTTCTCCAGATATGACTTTAGAGGTTAGCGAGGGAACTACTTACAAGAATAGGCATGTTGGGGTATTAACAATAACTGATAGTGGTGGTGCTGGTTTTAGTTCAGCTCAAACTATTAAGTATGATTTTAGTACAACGGAATTAACTTGTGCTGATTTAACTAAGAGTACTACGACTACTTCTAGTGGTAATTCAGTGGTAGCGAATATTAATATTACATCTGGTAATGGAATTGGTAAGTTATATGTATGTAATCCATCTGATGTGGCTGATGGAGCAGGGAATATAATTACAAGTGGTAAGCTTCTTTCTGCTGATATGTATATGGATACGGGAAATCCGGAGATTAGTTTAGTAGTTAATAATGGAACAACTTTATTAAATGAGAATACAGGAATAGTGACTATTTCGGATTCAGTATCTGGATTGTTATCTGGAACTTATGAGATAGAATATGAATGGAGTACGAAAACAACGATAGGGCTTAAGCCAAAATGTGGTAGTATGGCCAATTCTACACAAATTACAGTTAGTAATTCTGGAGTAAGTTCTATGAGTGTAGAAATTCCTATAACTAATAAATCAGGAGAAGGCTATCTTTATATTTGTAATGCTACTTCAATTAGTGATGTGGCAAGTAATTCATTATCTTCAACGACACTTAGTGAAAAGATGTATTTGAAAAATTCAAATCCACCAGAAATTAGTATATCAATAACTGATCCAACGACATATTCAAAAAGTAAAAATGCAACATTAACGGTATCAGTTGTGGGCGATACTAGTTTATCTTCAGGAACTTACAATTTAAAATATGGATGGAGTTTAACTCCAGTTAGCTGTAGTGATTTAACAAATAGTACTAGTTTTTCAGTATCTTCAATTATTAGTTCTACTTCTAAATCAGTGGATGTTTCTATTAGTGGTGAAAATGGGGAATCTGGTCCGGGAAAACTATATGTATGTAATGAAGATAGTATTAGTGATAAAGAAGGTAGTGTATTAGATGCTAATACGATATTTTCTAGTGATATGTATTTGGATAATACAGCTCCTTCTGGAACGGTTTCTGTTAATGCAACAAATACAGTAATTGATGCGGTAGTATCAGCAAGTGATAATGACAGTGGAATAGTTAGTTATGGATACTATTATCAAAAAGATAACGCAAGTTGTCCAAGTAATGGATATGTTTCTTCTAGTAATAGTGAATATAATTTTTTAGGTTCTTATACTAGTGGAACTTATTATGTATGTGTACAGTTAACTGATAATGCAGGTAATGTAAGTATTATTAGTGGCAGTACAGTACTTGAAACAAGGGAAATTCAAGTCAATGGGGCTGTTAATGATACAATAGATGTAGCATATTTGTCTACTGGGGAAGTATTTGGAACTATTACTACAGATAGTACTGGTAGGGGAAGTAGTTCTTTAGATAATGGAGAATATTTGTTTATTTCAGGTGTTGCTATGGATACTAGTAATAATAGCGATAATTATAGTAAAAGGATTGTTATTGATGATGATACTGAGGTGATTAATTTTTATCCAGATGGGGCAATTTATTGGTATGGTAATGGCGATGATTCAACGGAGAGTTTATATAGTATGACTGGAGGAATTAGTAGTGCAGCATATTATCGTTCTGGAGATTCTGTTTATGCAGAATATGAAAGTGATTTAACTACAGGTAATAGTTATGCTACAATGGTTGGAACGGGAACTTCATCAATAATTTTAAGAGTTAATGCTAGATCTTATTATTTTAGTAATAGTATAGTTAAAGGTAGTTATGTAAATATTAAGTCAAGATATAGTTTGACTTTAACTAGTACAACATATACATATTCATCAGAATTTGATTTAGTGGCTACTCCTGTTAATAGATATACCGCATTAAGAAGTTATGCCATTAGTAATACAGAAGGAAATATAAAGGATGCTAGTATCGATTTAACTAGTATCAGTAATAATTCATTTTACTATAATATATATTTAAAGGGAAAGGGAAGTACTTCAAGATTTCAACAGACACTTAACTTATATGCAGTATGGTTAGAGTGAATATTTGATAAAAACAGTTGTTTATGATATAATCTTATTCGAGTGATTAG
>CAMGAM010000008.1 GCA_946007485.1 uncultured Mycoplasmatota bacterium | reverse complement strand
ATGTTTCATATAAAACATTATCACATATCTTCTTACCATGAACCAATATTGGTTTTGAATTCTCATAATCAAGACATTTAAGTTCATCATACACTAAACTTGCAATAACTTTTATATTATCTTTAAACTCCCTCGAGGGATAATCTTCATCATCCACCGTAAAAGTATAAATTTTCTTTTTCATTTTCTCTCTTTCCTCTCGTTCGAGATACAATTCTAACACAAATTATGTTCTATGTCAAATTCCTCCATACTATTATCCTGAAATAAAACATCTCATAATCTAAAGAATACACTAATAATTTATCTACATATAAATAATAAAGTGTACTCTCATAAGAAAATACACTTCTAAAATATTTTATCTTAACACCAGTTTTTTAACCACTACTACCTACATCATATAACTGTTTCATTTGAATCTCTACCACTCCTTCCACCTTTTCTCCTGTTAAAACATTCTGACTAGCAACATATCCGTAGCCTGATATATTATATTCTACTCCCATCAAATCTAGAACACTTTTGCATTCTTTATATGATAATCCATTAAGATCAACCATCGTCTTATCATAGTCATTGGTAAGAAGAACTACTAATCCATCACTATAAACTACACTTTTTTTATCTGGATACTGATTAATAACCTTATTCCCAGTTCCTAAAGTAATTACTTTCAAATGATTATTTTCAAGATCTTTTATCACTTCTGTCGTTAGCTTATTCGTATAATCCTCCACTATATATCCATCTTGTTCATTTTCTGAAGTATCTATATTCATATATTTAGCCACATTAACTAAAACATCTTTAACTGCAGGTGCCATATAATTAACGGTATCTTTTGGTTTCTTAATTGCAATATATATAATTATTTCTGGATCATCACCAGGATACATTCCTGCAAATGAATATATATAATCACTATTGCCAGTCAAATATTTTCCATTCTCATATATTGAAGCTGTTCCAGTCTTTCCTATCAAGTCATATCCTTCCATATAATAAGCATATCCTGTCCCCATTTTAGAATCTGGTACAATGACACTTCGCATTAATTCTTTCATTTTATCTGTTGTGCTCTTACTAACAACTCTTCCAACTTCTTCTCTTGAATTTTCTAACACCGTTTTCCCATTTGCATCTACTATCTTAGAAACAACATATGGTTTAACCATCACTCCTTCATTAGCTACAATTGTCATTCCTTGAAGTAGTTGAATTGGACTAACCATAATTCCCTGACCATATCCTGCTGTTGCTGCTTCAACATCATAATTAAAACTAATATTACCATTAAGTTCATTATTTAAAGTAATTCCTGTCTTTTTTCCAAAACCAAATTTTGAATAACAATTTTTTAATTCCTGTTTACTAATAACATTCTCCAGTAAATTAGCAACTCCAATATTAGATGACATTGCGAATCCATAATCATAAGTTATTTCGCCCCAACCTTCACCATTCCAATCACGAATTGTTACCGTATCATTTTCATCAAGTTCTGATACATAAGTCTTAGACCCTGATATAAATTTATCACTACCATTATATTTACCACTATCAATTGCACACATATAACTAAATGTCTTCATAGTTGACCCTGGTTCATATGTATAACTAACAAGTGGATCCATATAATTTGTTAAATTTCTAATATTTGGATCAAACGATGGTGTTGATGAATAACCTAAAATAGCTCCACTTTTCGCATCCATTACTCCCATTACTACCCATTCAGCTTCACTATCAGCCTGAGCTTTCTTCACAGCATTTTCAATAAATAATTGAATGCTACTATCGATTGTTAAATATACATCATCTCCATCAACGGCATCTTCCTTATATTCATTTGAATTAGCAATCTTATTACCCCTCCCATCTTTTTCATAAGTAATATATCCTGCACTACCAGTAAGTCCATCATTGTAGTAACCCTCTATTCCAAGTTCACCTACCATATACAAATTACCATCAATCTCTTTATTTTTTGTATATCCAAGTAAATAAGAAGCAAAATCTCCATTTGGATAATATCTCTTTGTACTTTTAATAAAATCTATTCCTGGTAAATTTAAATTTTTTATTTCTTCCATCTTTAACTGACTTAAATTTTTTCCACCAGTACCAAACTCCACTTGATAAGCATCTTCTTTATTAAGTCTTTCTAATATTTTTTCATAAGAAATATCAAGATGTTCTGATAATGTTTTAGCAGTCTCTTCTTTATCTTGAACATGTCTTAAAGTTTCACTACCTTCACTTCTTGATTCATCTAAATAAGCAATCAATGTATAACTAGATACATCCTGAGCTAAAGCATTTCCATTAACATCATATATGGTTCCTCTCTCAGGCAAAATTACTTCTTCATTAATATTTCTATTCTTAATAAACTCACTAATTGTCATCTCACCCTTAGCTTTATAATCAATCAAGCATCTATATCCCAAAGTAACCATAAATATTAAAAACAAAAAAAAGACAACAAGATACACAAATTTACTTATCTTAAGTTTATTTGTATTTATCTTTCTGTCTTTCATCTCTATCACCTATTCTAATACTGATTTAATATTATTATTATCGTATTTAAGTCCTAGTTCATCACTAACTTCTTGAATTTTTTCTAAAGACACCATTTCATTTATCTTCATTGCTAAACTCTGATTATCTTCACTCTCTTCTTTAATTGTATCACTAAGTTCTTGAATTTCCAAGTTTATTTTACCAAGAGTTGCTCTACTGTAAATTATTCCTACAACTAGAAAAACTGTTGTAAAAGCAAAACTCTTATATATAAACTTTTCTACTTTCATTGTCTTATTAACCTTTTTCTTCTTTTTCATAAACTCAATCCTTTATCTTCTCTACTATTCTAAGTCTAGCACTTCTAGCTCTATTATTCTCTGTTAATTCCATTTCACTAGGAACTATTCCCTTACTAATAATTTTAAGTTTTGGCATATATTCATCAGGAACATAAGGTAATTTATTAAATTTACTATCTATTTCACTATACTTTCTAAATATGTTCTTAACTATTCTATCTTCTAAAGAATGAAAAGTTATTACACATATTCTTCCACCTACTTTAAGTAAATCAATTGCTTGTTCTAATCCAGTTTCAAGTACATCTAACTCATGATTAACTTCTATTCTAATAGCCTGAAAACTCTTCCTAGCTGGATGTCCTTCTCTAAGTTCTCTCATCGGCATGCTTCTTTTAATTATTTCCACTAGTTCTCCAGTTGTCTCAATTTTCTTTTCTTCTCTAGTTTTTACAATATTCTTAGCAATACTAGTGGCATATTTCTCTTCACCATAATCTCTAAGTACTCTAACTAATTCTTGATAACTATACTCATTAACTAGCTCATATGCTGAAAAATTACTATCCATATCCATTCTCATATCAAGTTTTGCATCATTATGATAACTAAATCCACGATAATCTTCATCTAACTGCATACTACTAACACCAATATCAAATAGTATCCCATCAACCTTTTCTATTCCTTCTTGTAAAAGGCACTCTTTCATATTAGCAAAATTACTCTTAATAATCTTATAATTATCATATTCCTTTAATCTTTCTTGACTATACATAATAGCTTCTCTATCTTGATCAAAGGCGAAGAGAAACCCCTTATTTATTCTCTTCAAGATTTCTAAACTATGTCCTCCAAATCCCAAAGTAGCATCTACATAAATCCCATCTTTTTTGATATTTAATCCTTCAACACTTTCGTTTAATAATACACTCTTATGCTTCATCCGAAAAATCCCCATCAAATAAGTTTTCTGATATTTCATCCAACTCTTCTTCATTTTCTTTCATTAGATTATTAAATTTATCTAAATCCCAAATTTCTAGACGATCATTTACCCCAATGATTGCACATTCTTTTTTTAAACCCGCATATAAAGTCAAAGAATTCATGAGATTAATTCTACCTTGTCGATCGAATTCACATACAGTGGCGCTAGCTAAGAAAAATCTTGAAAAAGTTCTAGCATCTTTTTTGGTAAATGGTAATTTTTTAAGTTTATTAACCATTTTTTCCCATTCTACTAAAGAATAAACAAATAAGCATCCATCTAATCCCTTCGTAACCACAAAACTATTTCCAATTTCTTCTCTAAATTTAGCAGGAATAATTAATCTTCCTTTTTCATCTATATTATGATGATATTCTCCAATTAACATTTTATCCCCCACTTTCTTCCACTATTCACCACTTGCAATTATATTTTATAATAAAAAAAACTATTTGTAAATAGTTTTCCCCTTAGTTTACACATTTATTTTCTACATCTTTTAAACATCACTTTATATATTGAAAAAGAATCTCTAAATACCTTAAAATAACTATATCTTTTCTCTCTATTATATATAGTATTAATCTCAACTTCCTGAATTATTTCATTTTTATATACCATATCAATAAGCATATTTATCTCATAATCATATCTATCTCCACTTGTATTTAAAACTATATCAATAAGTCTATTAGGTATCCCTCTAAGTCCACTCTGCGTATCCTTTATATCTCTATCAAATAACCATTTAAATATCATACATGTAATCTTATTACCAAGTTTATTTCTAATTGGTACACCATCTAAATCAAAATTTCTAACTCCCAAAGTAAAATTATTACTCTTAACCATTTCATCTCCAACTAGTCTCATATCACTAACCAAATGTTGTCCATCACAATCAAGACATACTACTCCATAATATTTATCACTCAAATTATCCTTATAATAACTTATTCCACTCTTAAGAGCCATTCCCTTACCCATATTCTTATCATGACTAATAACTACGCATTTATCTATTTTAGTTATCTTTTCAAATATTTCCTTATCATTACTCCCATCATCAACTATAATAATTTTATCAAACTTACACTTAATTAATTTATCTATTATCCTTAATAATATACCCGGAGGATTATAACAAGGTATTATTGGTACATACATCTCTATCACCACTATCATAATCTTATCATAAAGTTTTAATCTTTTCAATAATACTCACTTACTTTGATAACATCATCTCAAATAATTAATTTCAATTGTTAAAGTAGAAAAAACAGGACTTAAATCCTGTTAATTTTATATTTCTTGAATAACGGTAATTATCATTGGTTTATTACCAGTTTCATTAGATAAATATTTAGATAATTCTTCTCTAATCATATTTTTTACTTTACTATAATCTAAATATCCATTATGAATATTACTTCTAATTATTTCTACGCAAATCTCTTTAATATGATTAATTATATCTTGACTATCTTTTACATATATAAATCCTCTAGTAAGTACCTCAGGTCCAGCTAATATTTGTTTTCCTTTTTTCTCCAAAGTAGCACTAATAATTATTATTCCATTATTTGATAGCATCTCTCTATCTTTTAATACTAACTCCCCAATATCATCAGAACTTTCTCCATCGATTGATACTACTCCCGTATGTATTGGTTTAAAATTATCCACTAACACTCCGTTCTCAAAAGTTGCTACATAACCATTTTCCTTTAAAATAATATTTTCTCTAGGTATTCCTAACTGATAAGCTAAATCACCATTTGCTACTTGTTCAGAATATTCTCCCTTAATTGGAAAATAATATTTTGGATTCATCAAATCAATCATTTGCATCAAATCTTCAGCTGAAGCATGATAAGATAAATTTTTCTTTGGATTAAGTGTAATAGCTGTTGCTCCAACCATTGCAATCCTATCTAAAAGTTTATAAAATGTTTTCTCTCTACCTTCATATATTGGAGTTGCTAAAAATATCGTATCATTCTTACTAATCTTAATAAATTTATCATACCCATCTAATATCTTAATCATATTAACATAAGGTTTTTCTCTTTCATTTGAATTAAGAATAACAACATTCTTATCATTAATATTAGACAAATCCCCAATAAACTTACCATCTATATGAAGATAATTATTTTCTATTGAATATTTAACTATATTTTGTAATCTTTTTCCCATTACAACGATTTTTCTATCAGTCTTTGATACTTCATTAAATAATTCTTGTATTCTATATAAATGGGAATTAAGAACATTAAATATAATTCTTCCTTTATACTTAGTAAGTGTCTCATTAATAATTCCTTGAATTCGATGATTTGGAGATGTATATCCACTATTCATCGCATACAAAGATTCTGTCATTAAACATAATACATTTTGTCTTCCTACATAAGCAAGTCTTCCTAAATCTGTCTTATATGGTCCTCTCATAGTTGAATCAAAAACAAAGTCAGATGCATAAAAGATAACTCCATTTGGCGTATATACTGCATATCCAAAATTATCTGGTATTGAATGTGATAAACTAATTGGTGTTATTCTTACATTACCAAAATCAATAATTCTATTTTCTTTTACCTCTACTAAATTAGTCGTATCTTTCTTATAAACTAATAATTCTTGTCTAACTATATTACAAGTAAATTTAGATCCATATATTTTAACATTATCTAAAACATCTATAATATCTGTAATAGCTCCAACATTCTCATCATGACCATGTGTTAAAAATATCCCTTTTATTCTTTCTTTATTCTCTTTTAAATAATCAATATTAGGAATCATATAATCTATTCCTAAAGTATGCTCATCAGCATACTGCAAACCCGCTTCAAAAACAAATATATCGCTATCTACTTCAATAACATACATATTCTTTCCATTTTCATTTAGTCCTCCAAGACTAAATATATTTATTTTACTCATTTCTCTCCTTTCTTTTTAATAAAGTATAAAGACTTAAGTAATTATAACAAAAAATACTTACCTTGTCAAACACTATAAATCGAAAAAAAAGAACTAATGTTCTAAAATTTTAATTATCAGGTATATCATCAGGTATTAACAAAGACATATATTTAATAATATCTTTCTTACTATAATCATCTTTCTCATTTAAAAGTTGTATTCCCACATTAAATACCCCTCCTAAATAAAATCTTGTAATTATTTCTATTGGAATATTTTTATTCATAATATTTCCAAATTCAGCAATATGTTTATGAATATCTTCATTCATCACATCATAAACGATATCCATTGAAATACTATTCTTATTATTAACTATTATTGCTTTATATATATTTGCATTTTCTTCAAGATAATCAATAAATATTGACATCATTTCAATATAGTATTCTTTTACACTATTAATCTTCTTATTTTTACTAAGTTCTGTTGCTAAAGAATTCTTTATATTCACAACAAGTTCACTAAACAAATCATACTTATCTTGATAATGACTATAAAAAGTAGATCTATTAACTAAAGCTTTATTACATATATCAGATACTTTTATTTCTTCAAATGGTTTTTCTTTCATCAATTCAAGTAAAGTCGTATACAAAAGTCTCTTTGTTTTAACTACTCTTAAATCAACTTTCTTTTCATTCATAAACATCCCTCTTTCCTTTAAACTACTAATTATATTATAACTGATATCTTTTTCTTGTAAAGTAAAATGTTTATACTTCTGTACATTTTTCAAACAACCGTCTATTATTATACACATTGTATTATTTGTTGGTAGAATATTTTTAAATTTGTAATAAAATGTTTATGAAGTGGAGGAAAAACATGAAAAAATTTGGTGAATTTATCTGTAAAAACAAAATATTTATCTTGATTATTACAATTATTTTATTCTTTCTATCTTTAATCGGCATCTACAATACCAAAATAAACTACGATATTTTAGTATACCTTCCTAAAGATATTGAAACTGTTATTGGTGAAGACATTCTAACCAATGATTTTGATATGGGATCATTCTCTATTATTACTGCCAATGATATGTCTCCAAAAGAGATTCTCTCTCTAGAAAAAGATATTAAAAATATCTCTGGTGTAAATAAAGTTATCAGTCTTTATGACGCTATTGGTACTGATTTACCTAAAGATTATCTACCTAGTGAATTTATTAATAAAATAAGTACTGAAAATAGTGACATCTTATTTGTTACTTTTAATGATTCAACCTCGTCTATTACTACCTTAAATGCTGTTGAAGAAATTAGAAATCTACAAGGTAATCATATATTAACTGGTGGTATGAGTAGTATGGTTCTAGATACAATGAACTTATCTAATAAAGAAATAGCTATCTATATTGTTATTGCTATTAGTCTTTGTTTAATTGTCCTAGAACTATCACTAGACTCCTATATTGTTCCTATTATTCTTCTATCTAATATTGGTATTTCACTAGTCTTTAATTTAGGAACTAATTTCTTTTTAGGAGACATCTCTTATATAACTAAAGCTCTAGTAGCTGTTTTACAACTAGGTGTTACTACCGACTTTTCTATTTTCTTATATCATGCTTATGAAAGAAATAAACTAAATAGTTCAAATATTGAAGAAGCTATGGCTAAAAGTATTAAAGAAACATTTACTTCGGTCTCAGCTTCATCTATAACTACCATTGCTGGCTTCTTAGTTCTTTGTGCTATGCAATTAAAACTTGGTGAAAACTTAGGACTAGTTATGGCCAAAGGTGTCCTTCTTGGACTAATCACTGTCATTACGATTTTTCCTAGTCTCTTACTCGTATCAGACAAATTAATCGAAAAGACTAAACATAAAAGTATCATTCCCAATTTTAATAAACTAAATACTTTTATCGTTAAACATCATAAAGTTTTCTTTATTATCTTTCTTATTCTTATGATTCCATCATACTTATCATATAAAAAAGTAGATGTTTATTATAAAATTGATGAGAGTCTTCCAAAATATCTAGAAAGTGTTAAAACTAATGAATCTCTTAAAGAAAACTTTAATATTGTTTCACCTGAAATAATTATTTTAAATAAAGATGTTAAAGATAATACTTTAACTGAAATGATTACTGAACTTAAAACTGTTGATGGTATTGATTTCATTTTATCTAAAAACACTTTATCTGAAATAGGATTATCAATTAATTTCTTACCAGATAATTTAAAAGAAATCTTTATCAGTGATAAATATCAACTACTATTATTAAACTCAACTTACGATATTGCTACAGATGAATTAAATAATCAAAGTGATATAATTAATGAAATAATTAAAAAGTATGATAAAGATGCTATCTTAGCTGGTGAAGGCCCTCTTATGAAAGATTTAATTACAATTAGTGATACTGACTTTATTAATGTTAATACCATGTCTATCGTTTGTATTCTCCTTATTATGGTTATTGCTCTAAAATCGATTATTCTCCCTATTCTTCTAGTTGCTTCAATTGAATTTGCTATTTTTATGAATATGGGTATCTCTTATCTAAAAGGAGCGACTCTTCCATTTATTGCTCCAATTGTTCTAGGCACTATCCAGTTAGGAGCTACCATCGACTATGCTATTCTCTTAACTACTACTTACCTAGAGAATAAAAAGATAGAACACGATAAATCTAAAGCTATGATTACCACTATCAATCAAAGTAGTCATTCCATTATTGTTAGTGGGCTATGTTTCTTTGCAGCAACTATTGGCGTAGGTATCTATTCAGAAATTGATCTTGTAGGTTCAATCTGTACTCTTATCTCAAGAGGAGCCCTAATAAGTATGTTTGTTGTTATCTTTATTCTCCCTGGAATTCTACTTATCTTTGATAAATTAATTGAAAAAACCACATTTGGAAAGAAGGAAAAAAATATGAAAAAAACAATTAAAAAAACTGGCATTATTGCTATCTTATTACTCTCACTTTTTACGACTATTCCCGTTAATGCTCTAACTAAAAATGAAACAGTCTATACTAAAATAGATGAAACTGGTAAAGTTATTTCTACCACTGTAAATGACAAATTAATAAATAATAATAATGAAGATATCTTAAATGATCTTACCGATCTAGAAAATATTTTAAATATAAGTAGTGATAATTCTTATCAAAAAGATAATAATACCATTACTTGGAATGCTCTAGGTAACGATATTACATATCAAGGAATTACCAATAAAAGTCTTCCTATTACCATGTCTATATCATACAAATTAGATGGCATTGATACTGATCTTGAAAATATGCTTGGTAAAAAAGGACATATCGAAATAACTTTAAAATATCAAAATAATGAAAAACATTTAGTATACCTAAATGGAACAAATACTTATCTATATACACCATTTATTATCACTATGGGTTCTATTATTAAAGATGAAGGTAATTCTAATCTAGAAATTACTAATGGTAAAATTATTAATAATGGTCTTAATAATATCTTAATTAGTCTATCTTCTCCTGGTCTATATGAAAGTTTAAATATACAAGAATTAAAAGATCTAGATACTATTAAAATCTCATATGATACCGAATCTTTTGAACTACCTACTATCTATAATATTGCTACCTCAAAATTACTTGAAGATTCTGACTTATCAGTCTTTGATAGATTATCTAATTTAACCAGCAAGACCAATCTCTTAAAAGAAAATATTGATAAGTTATCATCTGGTTCACAATTACTTCTTGATTCATCTATCCAGTTAAATAATGGTACTGGAAAAATTTATGAATCTCTTGTCTATATCTCTAGTAAAATAACTGAATTAAATCAAGGAATAATTAGTATCGATGAAGGCTTAAACGAAGTATTAATTGCTCTAAATAATGCCAAAGAGCTCATAAATAATTCATCTACTGAAGGAATATCTTCTATTAAATATTTAATTGAAACTAATTTATCTACCGCTAATAATTTAAAATTACTAAATGATACCCTAAAAACTAACTATGATAATTTTAAATTAAACGATTACACATATGAAGAAGTCATCAGTATTGATAGCACTTTAAATCTCTATAATATAAAATACACTTATGAATCTAACTATCAAAATAACTTATCATTAATTAATCTTCTAAATAGTAATGCTACTGCCCTAAAAGAAACCCTAAATACTCTAAATAGTATCAATAATCAAATTGACAATATGTTATCACTAATAACTTCTTCTCTTGAAACTATTAAATCAGGAACGACTACTCTTGCTAATGGTGGAAACGAATTATCAAGTGGATTAAATACTCTTACCGAAAAAACTAATGAACTACATAACGGAACTACTAATCTAACTGTTGGTATTAATACTCTAAATGAAGGAATAAATTCTTACAATGAAGAAGGTATTACTCCATTAACAAACACTATAAATTATAGTCTTCAAGGTAATATTTTTAAGATTAAAAAATTATCTGAATTAGGTAATAATTATCAATCATTTACTATGAAGAATAGTACTGATGATGGTGAAACAAAATTTATCATTATTCTAGATGGTAAAAAGCCACAAGAAAATATCACTAAAGTATCAGAAAACAAAGAGGAAAAAACAACTTTCTTAACTAGAATTAAAAATCTATTTAAATAAAATTAAAACTGATAAACATATCATTTATTTGATATAATTTATCAGTTTTTTATGACTATTTTCTATAATTCACTATATATAATACTCTTAACATTATAATTACCATCATTATAAATTAATTTAAAAGTAATTTTACTTTCTTCTCCATAACTACCATATGTATCATTGGTTAATTTATATTCTACCAATACTTCATTGCCATCATACTTAACTCCAATATTAGTAGCTTCTAGAGCCATCCATCCAGTTGCAAACCAAAATACTTGATATTTCAAAGAATCTAGTTTCTTAATACCATCTCTACCTGTACTATCGATAATATTATACTCTTTTATTCCAAAATATTTCTCTACCACTTCATCAAACTCTTCTTTATTAGCAATATAACTAATTACCCCATCAATCTGAGTAGTTTCTATTTTTCCACTATTAGCTAAATCAATATAGTAAAATAATAAATACAAGTTAATATCATTATCACTAAACTCTTCTATTGTTTTCTTAAAATTATTAGCAGATTTTCCTGGTAAAAAAACTTTTAAATATTCATCAAAGAATTCAGCATTTTCAGTTTTAATTAATTGATTATCTTCAGCATTATCATTATCACTAAAAATCTTATCATATACTATATAACCACTTAACCCCACTACTAAAATAGATAATATAACTATTATAATATTTTTCTTTTCCATAATTCACTTCCTTAATATAAGGGTTAACATAAAATAGTTTCATTGTCAAAAAAAGAAATCTAAATTTCTTAGATTCCTTCTTTAATTAAAATATAATCATTGCTAAAGTAAGAATTACTATTGATGCTAAAGCAAGATACATAATTAATTTAAATGCCCATTTAAACCATGTTGAGTATTCTACTCTCGCTACTGCAAGTCCACCCATAATAGCTCCACATGTTGGTGTAATTAAGTTTACTAGTCCATTTGCAGCTACTAAAATCATAACATTAGCTTCTACTGAGAACCCTAACTCAGAAGTTAAAGGTCCCATAATTGGAGTAGATAAACTAGCAATACCAGATGATGATGGTACCAAGATTGATAGAACTATATGAAGTAAATAATTACATGGTGCATAAAGTATTGCCGGCATTCCTCTTAACCATTCAGCCGCATTGTAAATAATATAGTTATCAAAATGAGTAACTCCCATTAATACAGATACACCTCTAGCTACAGCAATAACTAAGATAACTCCAACCATATCATCGGCTCCATCAACGAAAGTATCAACTGTTTCCTTTTCACTAAATCCATTGATAATACATAATAGAATAGTTACGATTAAAAACCATAAGCTACCTTCGTTAAACCACCATAATCCAAGTGGTGAACCAGTTAAGAAACCAGTAATATTAGCAAATATTGAAACGCCTAAATCTTCCCAAGGAATAAATCCTAGTATCATTATTACAAATGATAAACCAAAAATCCATAGCGTAACTTTTTGTTTTGTAGTTAACTTAGCATCATCTTCAATTTCTTCTTTACCATATCTCTTTTCCATGGCTTTTTGTTCTTGAAGAGATAAGAATGTTGAACCTTTATCCTTCTTAACTTTCTTTGCATAATTCATAACAAATAACACTGCAATAATATATGAAGTAATCCATAAAGCCATTCCTATTGCAATAATTACTCCTTGATTTACAGCAATTCCTTCTGGAAGTGCATCTATTGCAGCTCCAACAGCAAACGGATTAATAGTTGATCCAAGTACTCCAACTCCAGCTCCAAGAAGTATTGTTGCTGATGCAACTATCGTATCCATTCCAGCCGCTACCATCGTAGCAGATAATAGCGCATAAAAACCAACGGTTTCTTCAAGCATTCCATAAGTTGTTCCACCAATACTAAAGATAAACATAAGTATTGGAATTAAAATAAGTTCTCTTCCTTTAAGTTTTTTAATTAAAACTTTAATCCCTGTTTCAAGTGCTCCAGTTTTAGTTACTACTGCTAAATATGCTCCCAATATCATTATGAAAACACATACATCCATTGCATTCTGAAAACCAAGAATTGGACTCATCAAGACATCTGACAATTTTGCTCCAACAACTCCACTACCATTGACAATTTCTTCACCTACAAATTGTGCTTGAGGTAAAAGATGTGAAGCAATTCCCAATACAAATATCATTATTAAAATGATTGAGAAAGCAGATAATATTGTCTTCTTATTTTTTTTCTTTGTTTCTTTAGACATTTTTTTATTTTTCCTCCTTATTTATAATTCTTGTACCAGTCTTACCTTTAAGTGCCTCTTCCCCTTGACTAAGTGCTGAAATAATCGCTACCCCTTGTGGTTTACTTTTAACAAAGTTAACACAAGCTTCTACCTTAGGAAGCATGCTTCCTTTAGCAAATTGACCTTCCTGGATATATTTATTAGCTTCTTCTATCGTTAAAACATCAAGTGCTTCCTGCTTATCAGTATTAAAATTAATACAAACTTTATCAACTGCTGTCAATATTAGTAAAACATCTGCATCAATTACTGAAGCCAACTTACAAGCTGCAAAATCTTTATCGATAACTGCATCTACACCTTCATATCCATCTACTTCATCCATTACTACTGGAATACCTCCACCACCACAAGTAATGACAATATTTCCATCATTTACTAGTTGCTTAATAACATCTTCTTCCACGATGCTCACTGGTTTTGGAGACGGTACCACTCTCCGATAACCTCGTCCAGCATCTTCGACAAATATATAGCCCTTCTCTTTTGCCATTTCTTCAGATTGTTCTTTGCTATAAAACATTCCTACAGGTTTCGTTGGATTATTAAATGCTGGATCTTTTAAATCTACTAAAACCTGAGTAATGATTGTCACACATTCCTTATCTAGTCCTTCTTCATTCAAATAATCAGTAATTGTTTGTTGTAAATGATATCCAATATATCCTTGACTCATTGCTCCGCATTCAGCAAAAGGCATCAAAGGAGTACCAGCATCATTTTGATAAGAATTATCAAATGCTAAATTAATCATTCCTACCTGTGGTCCATTTCCATGAACTACCACTACTTCATTTCCTGCTTTTACAATTCTAACTATTTGCTTAGCTGTCTCTTTTACTAACTCTAATTGTTCCGACGGTGTATTTCCAAGCGCATTTCCACCAAGTGCAATAACTATTTTCATTTTTTCCCCCTACTTTTCACCAATCGTTGCATATATTACTGCTTTTATCGTATGCATTCTATTTTCTGCTTCTTCAAATACTTTAGATTTATTACTTTCAAACACTTCATTTGTTACTTCCATCTCATTTATTCCATACTTCTCAGCTATCTCTTTACCTATAGTCGTATTCGTATCATGAAAAGATGGTAAACAATGTAAGAAAATTGCCTTCTCATCGGCATTATTCATAACATCCATATTAACTTGATAAGGTTTAAGTAATTTAATTCTCTCTTCCCATTTTTCTGGATCTTCGCCCATAGAAACCCATACATCTGTATAAATTACATGAACCCCCTTAGTACCTTCCATAATATCTTCAGTCATCTTAATTACTGAACCACTCTTCTTAGCAATTTCCATACAAGTATTTCTAAGTTCTTCCGAAGGCCACAATTCTTTTGGTGCACAACAAGTAAAATTAATCCCTAACTTAGAACATACTACCATTAAAGAATTACCAACATTATTTCTAGCATCTCCACAAAAAGCTAAAGTTTTTCCTTTCATATTCCCCAAACATTCTTCAGCTGTCATAATATCAGCTAACATCTGAGTTGGATGAAATTCATTAGTAAGTCCATTCCATACTGGAACAGTTGAATATTTTGCTAAATCTTCAACAATACTTTGATCAAATCCACGATATTCAATTCCATCATACATTCTACAAAGTACTCTTGCTGTATCGGCAATACGTTCTTTTTTACCCATTTGACTTCCTGTAGGTCCTAAATAAGTAACTCCCATTCCCAAGTCATGTCCAGCTACTTCAAAAGAACATCTAGTTCTAGTACTATCTTTCTCAAATAATATAGCAATATTTTTTCCATCAAAATATTTATGTTTCTTACCCTTATGTTTTAATACTTTAAACTTCTTAGCAAGATCAAGTAAATATCTAATCTCTTCTTCACTATAATCAAGTAATTTTACAAAATCTCTTCCTTTTAAATTCATTAATTATCACTCCTTATAAGTGGCATGCTCATGCATCTAGGACCACCTCTACCACGAGATAATTCTGATCCATGCATCTCAAGTACTTTAATACCATATCTTCTAAGTACTGCATTTGTAATATTATTTCTATCATATACAATAACAACTCCTGGAGCTATACATAATGTATTAGATCCATCATTCCATTGTTCTCTTTCAGAAATAATCTTATCTCCACCACCACAAGGTATTAATGTAATATCTCTCTTTAAATATTTCTCTAAAATATTTTCAAGTCCATCATTAATTTCTTTAACTTTAATTCCTTCCATAACATCTTCTTTTATCTCAAATACTTGAAGCGTATCCATAATACCTGGATGATAAGTAAATTTATCATAATCTATTTGTGTAAATACTGTATCCAAATGCATAAATGCCCTAGAATTAGGAATATTAAATGCTAATATCGTATCAAAAGGACACTCTGGATCTTTAAACAAATTAAGTGCTAATTGTTCAATTGATTCTGGTAAAGTTCTCTGACTAACTCCAATCGCTAGTATATGATCATTTAATACTAATATATCTCCACCTTCAATATGATAAGGATTATATCTATCATAATACTTTACCGTATCTTTATATTCAGGATGATAATTAAATATATATTCTGCATAAATAGTCTCTCTATTTCTAGTAACAGCATACATCTTATTCAAACTTATTCCATTTCCTATTGATGCAAACGGATCTCTTGTAAATACTAAATTAGGCATCGGATCAGCCAAGAATTTAGATTCTTCAGTAACTAAATCTACTAAAGAGTGCTCCATATCTCTCTCCATTGCAGCTAATTCATTAACATTTATTCCTTCCATTGTTTTAAGTACAAGTTCTTTATTATCATTAAATCCCATCAAGAAATCAATTACTGCATTCTTATACTTTGGTGTTTTTATCCCTGCTTCATAAACAAACTGTCTAATAAATTTCTCTTTCAACTCCGGATTCATATCTAATACTTCGGCCATCAAATCTTCAAGATATACAACTTCTACACCATTCATTCTAAGTATTCTTGCAAACTCATCATGTTCCTCTCTTGCTATCTTTAAATAAGGAATATCATCAAATAATAGCCTTGTCAAAGAATCTGGTGTCAAATTAAGTAATTCATTTCCAGGCCTATGCAATAATACTCTCTTAAGTGGCATTATTTCACTTTTTACATTTATCATTTCTCTATCTCCTCTTCTTTCTATTTTATATTTGATAAAAATAATTTTACTGACTCATTCTCTGAATTAATCATCTCATCATAAGTCCCTTCTAAAATTATTTTACCTTCATCCATAAATACAATCTTGGTAGCTACTCTTTTCACAAAACTAACCTCATGTGTCACTATCACCATTGTCATTCCTTCATTAGCAAGTTCAATCATTAACTCTTGAACTTCTTTTACCATTTCTGGATCAAGTGCTGAAGTTGGTTCATCAAAAAGAATTATCTCTGGCTTCATCATCAATGTTCTTACAATTGCTACTCTTTGTTTCTGACCTCCAGATAAACTACTCGGATATACTGATACTTTATCAGCTAAATCTATTCGTTTAAGATATTCAATTGCTTTTTTCTTAGCTTCATCAAAACTATATATTCCTAATTTTACTGGAGCCAAAATAATATTTTCTATTACATTTAAATTATTAAATAAATTAAAACTCTGAAAAACCATTCCAATCTTTTGTCTATAAATTGCTATATTCTTATCATTAATTATTTCATCATTAAAATATATCTTTCCACTATCAGGCTTATTTAAATAATTTATACATCTAAGTAAAGTGCTCTTTCCTGATCCAGAAGGTCCTATTATTACTACTCTATCTCCTTTTTTAACTTCTAAATTAATATCTTTAAGTATTTTAAGTTTTCCAAAATTCTTATTAACCTTCTCTATCTTAAGCATTACTAATCTTCCTCTCAAATATACTAAGTAATTTTGATAATACACTAGTAATAAATAAATATATTAATGCTGTTATAATTAATGGAAAGAAATAATTATATGTTCTTGAAGCAATAATATCAGAAGATTTTGTAAGTTCCATAATTCCAATATATCCTGCTACTGAAGTCTCTTTAATCAAAGTAATAAACTCATTTCCAAGTGCTGGCAAAATATTTTTAATTGCTTGTGGTATAATTACATATCGCATACTCTTCCCATAACTAAGCCCTAAACTAGTAGCAGCTTCCATTTGCCCTACATCGACCGAATTAATTCCTGCTCGCATTATTTCAGATACATAAGCACCCGAATTGATTCCAAAAGCCAAAATTCCTACTAATACTAAATTAACATCGACGCTTTTAAATATTACATAATAAATAATCATTAATTGAAGTAATGCTGGAGTACCTCTAATTATCGTAACATAACCTCTACATATAAAATTTAAAACTGGTAATTTTTTAAACCTATCATATTTATCTCTAACAAGTGAAATTATTAATCCTATTAAAATTCCTAATATTACTGCACCTATCGCAATAAGCAAAGTATTTTTAAGTCCTTCTAATATATATAAATATCTATCATCATATATTAAACTCTTATAAAATTCATCATATATCCTACTCATACTTCTCCTTATTCTGAATGATTAATAATATATTCTTCTATCTTACCTTCATCCATTAATCTTCTTAACACAGTATTAATATCATTAAGTAATTCCGTATTTCCTTTTTTAACTGCTATTCCATAACTATCACTAAATAAATATCCATCTAATATCTTAAGTCCACTATTCTCTTTAACTATCTCCATTGCTGGTAAATTATCCATGATAATTAAATCTACTTTCTTAGCTTTAAGATCTTCAACCATCGATAAATATTTCTTTTGTCTTACTATTTCCGAATCTTTATAATTATCTTCTGCATAACTATCCGCTACACTTCCTAATTGGACAGCTATCTTTTTACCATTTATCTTATCTTTAGTAATATCACTATCGTCTCTAACCATTACTACTTGATTAGATACCACATATTCGATTGAAAAATCTACTTCTAAAAGTCTTTCTGGAGTAATACTCATTCCCGCTGCTCCAAATGAAGCTTTTCCACTATTAATCTCATTTATAATTGAATCAAAAGCAACATCTTTAACTACTAATTCTTTTCCTAAATAATCAGCAATCTCTTTAGCTATATCTATATCTACTCCCACTATCTCTCCATTTTCATAATATTCATAAGGAGCAAATCCAGCTTCTGTCACCATTACTATCTGATTTTCATTCTTTTTACACCCAGTCAACATTAGTAATAAAACTAATCCAAATAATAAATATCTCTTCATACACCCACCTATCATAACTAATTATATCAAAAAATAAATATTTTGTCTATTAATTAACTATCTTTTTCACACTTATATATTGCATCTACCATTTTTACATAAATCAATCAAATTTATGTAAAACAAAAAAATTACTAAATTTAATTTCTGACATAAATAATACTAAGAAATTAAATTTCTAATAGTTTAATTATTTCTAAAATTAACTAAAATTTAAAAACTAATTAATTGATATTAAAGAATTTTAATTTC
>CAMGAM010000007.1 GCA_946007485.1 uncultured Mycoplasmatota bacterium | reverse complement strand
AATAATAATAATAATAATAATAATAATAATAATAATAATAATAATAATAATAATAGCAATGGTATATAAAAAAACATCTTCTAATTGAACATGTTTTTTATCGATATTGTTAAACATAAAATATTTGTTTAGGAAGTTAACCAGTAATACCAGTGAAGTTTTCTGTTTTAGCACCAATATATCCTTTAAATTCAGAGTTTAACACACTATTGTCAACTATATTACCATCTAACCAAAGATATACTGTAAATGCGGTATTATCTTCTGATAATAAATAATCGTCTACAACAGTGACTATATTGTTAGTAGTATCGTTCACGCCACTAAAATTTCCTTTATTGTAATATACTTGTGTACTATTTTTGATACCAACTACTTCCCATACTAAACCTTCTATAGCTATATTAGAAGTAATTTTTTCAACATTTATATAGATATCAGCAAGAGCAGCAGCACTTCCTTGTGCTATTTTAATATTCACTGTAGTACTAAGCCCTTCTTCTTTCTTGGTTGCTAATTCTATAGGCCCAGTAATGTTAGTACCACCAGTATAAATAATTTCAAATTTTTTACTAGTTGCTTCAGTTTGATTCTTGCTAGTGGCAGAAGTGACAAAGAAAGAATATGTGATACCAACTGTTGTTATGGTTAGTAATAAAATTATAAAAATTACTAGAATGGTATATGTTACTTTCTTTTTCATCTTATTACATCCTTTCATTTCTTTAGGGCACTATTTACGTTAACTTTTGCACTAAAACCTTTATTCATCAAATTATTTTGATTAGTACCATCATCACTTAACCAAATAAGTAATTCATATGTATATGTTTGGGGATAAGTATTTGGATTGATTAAAGTTGTTGGCAAGAGTGTTAAAGTAGTGGCTTGACCTAATGAACTAAAATCCCCTTTAGATACTACGACGCCGTCTTGAATCAATTCATATTTATAATTAGGAATTTTTAGTTCGCTTGCCATGGAAATATTTATTAAAGAAATTTCTATTCCGATTTGATAATCTTTTAAATTTTCGTTGATGGTGATAGTGAAGCTATTTTTGTTGGCATAATTATGTCGATCATTATCATATATAGGCATTGTTTGAGATGATGAAATGTATTCTGTTTGAGCAAATATTACAGTTGGTACCTCTTTAATTGTTGTTCCGGAAATTTTACTTTCAGCATTTGAATATGCATACCATCCATAACTTACTCCAAACATAATTCCAATAATTATGGTTATGGTGATTAATAGGATAACTATAATCTTTTTGAATTCCACTACATATCACCTTCATTCTAGACTATATCTATAATAATGATACCATAATTTTTTTATAATATCAATCATAACTTTTATTTAAACTATGGTTTTTACTAATTATCTAACTTTACTCACTTGCAAAAATAAATTTTACCCTAGCATTTGATTTAAACTTTCAAGTAAATTTATATTTATAACCATATAACTTTATTATAAAGAAAAAAACTCTTTAGAGTTCTTTTAGTGTTCTTACCATTTGATAAGAATATCCCATTTCGTTATCGTACCAAGCAACCACATGGATTAACTGTTTTCCTTCTACCTCAATGATATTAGTTAAATTTCCATCGACAGTAGCACCATAGGTTGAAGAAATAATATCAGATGAAACAATAGGATCAGTTGTATAATTTAAAGTTTCGTTTTGATTATTTTGGAATGTTTCATTTATTTCTTCTATTGTTGTATGTTTTTCTAATTCTACGACTAAGTCTATTAAGGAACCATCTGATACTGGAACTCTCATGGCTGATCCTAGAATTTTACCATCTAGATTTGGTAATACTTTGCCTATGGCTTTGGCTGCACCAGTAGATGTTGGAACAATATTCATAGCGCATGCTCTGCCACGTCTTTCTGAAATTCCTTTTTTGTGGGTAACATCAAGGGTTACTTGATCATTAGTATAGGCATGAATCGTTGTCATATTTCCTTTGATTATTTTAAAATTCTCATCTAACACTTTGAGAACTGGGGCTAGACAATTTGTGGTACATGAAGCAGCAGAAATTATTTTATCATCATCATTTAGAATTTCATTGTTAACATTGTATACGATAGTCTTCATATCTCCTTTGCCTGGAGCAGATATTAATACTTTTTTGGCACCGGCTTCAAGGTGAAGTCTTGCTTTGTCTTCACTCGTGAATTTACCTGTACATTCTAGAACAGTATCAATTTCCAATTCTTTCCAAGGTAGATTTATAGGATCCATTTCCTTAAATACTTGAATTTTTTTGTTTTCTACACAAATATTTTCGTCATCAAAAGTGATTTTCTTTTCATACCTTCCATGGTTTGTGTCATATTTTAATAAATATGCTAATTCTTCTGGAGTTGATAAATCATTTATAGCAATGACTTCGATATCATCTAACTCCTCAATAATTCTAAAAACTAGTCTTCCTATTCTTCCAAATCCGTTAATTGCAATTTTTTTCATTTTTTTTCCTCTTTTCTTTATTTTATTAATACTTCTTTTGATTGTAATAAATCTTCAATTTTGCCATTTTCAAAACCTACTAAGGCACCAATAATTATTTCAACTTGATAATCTGAATTATTAGTTATTTTTATCGAAACATTTCTTGTTTGTCCTGGTTTTATTAGATTTTCTAATAAATCTTTGGAGTCCTCAGCCAAAGTTATCGATACACCATCAGGTAATTTATCTGGTGTAATTGGGTAATAGTACATACCGTATTTGACAGTTGATTCATATGGATTAGTTAAAGTAATACTTAAATACTTTTCTTCCATTGAATTAATAATTACTTCGCGATTAGATTTTTCCTTTAAGGAGTAAACTAAGTTATAATCAGCAGTTGATGTATCTAAATTACTACTTTCTTCGTTATATGCGAAAGTGGAATATAATGAGATTACTCCTATTGAAAGTAATATTAATAAGATTATAATAATTGTTCTTTTTTTCATTTTTTACCTCTTTCTTATTTTTTATCATAAAATTTTATTTATTCATTTTTAGAAAAATTTTATTTTAGTGTTTTGATTTATGATATCAAGAAAGTTATTATATCACTAAATGTTAATCCCCAAATATAGAGAATTATACCTGACATACTTAGAAATGGTCCAAATGGAATGATATTGTCTTTCTTAAAAATTAAGAGAAATAGTGCTATTGGAAATGCAATAAATGTAGCAAAGAAAATATTACATATTGCCATTGGATAACCAATTACTAATCCAATTAAAAACATAAGTTTTATATCACCACCACCAAGTGATTCTTGTTTAAACATGATATCGCCAACTTTTTTTACAAGATACATAGTAGCAAACGATCCAAGTCCTGCTAGTACACGAAGTGATGTTTCATATAGTCCTACATCTACAATATCTATAATTATTATTCCAAAAACAGCAAATATTAGAACTTCATCTAATATTATCATGTATTCTATATCACTGATAATAATGATAATCAAACTAGAAACAAAGATAATTGATGAAATTAATTCTAAGGTAAATCCAAATACATGATAGCATACAGCAAAAAGTATTCCGGTACAGATTTCCATTAATAAATAGCTTAATGGTAATTTTTCTTTACAATGGCGACACTTTCCACCTTGAATTATATATGAAATAATAGGAATTAATTCATACCATTTCAGTTGATGATTACATTTTTCGCAATGGGAAGCTGGAGTTATTATTGATTTACCTTTAGATAATCTCGTGGCAATAACATGATAAAATGAACCCATGATACTTCCAAAAATGAAGAAAATAATTAAATATAATGTTTCCATAACAAACTCCCTTATATTATTTATATGATTGTACTATAAATATCAAACATTGGAACAACAACGGCTAAGAGAATAACACCAACGATAACTGCTAAGAGAACTATCATGATTGGTTCAATTAAACTTTTTAATCTAGCAACGATATTTGTTTGTTCTTCTTGATAATATGTAGCAACATGATCCATCATTTCTCCCAATTTTCCAGTTTTTTCACCAGTAACAAGCATTTCATAGGCAGTTTCTGGAAAGGCCCAGTGCCCTTTAAAGGCAACAGATACTCCATTTCCTTTACTTAAATTTACAATGGCATCATTAATGATTTTTTTATATACTTCGTTTTCAGTGATTTTACTTAAAATATCCATACTATCAGTAATAAAAACATCATGTTTAATCAAGGTTGAAAATGTACCTGTGAATGTTACTATTTGATTATATTTAACAATATCTTTTACTACTGGAATATGCATAACGAATGATTGCATAAAATATTTAAATTTTTTAGATGATTTATATAGTAAAACAAATATTCCAACTACTAATACTATGACTCCAAGTATGTAGTACCAATTACTAGTAACGAAAGTACTAATATTCATTATAGCTACAGTTATTCCAGGTAGGCTTGATCCGGTAGACTCATACATTGCTGTAAAGGATGGGACAACGTAGGTAATAACAAAGGTTAAAACGGCTACGGCAAAAACCATTAAAACTGATGGATAAGTCATAGCATTAATTATTTGTTTGCGGTTACTATCTTGTCTTTTATAATAAGCGGCCATATCATCTAGAACACCAGTTAAATCACCTGTCATCTCTGAAGTTTTTAGCATATTGATAAGCATTTTAGGAAATACCTTTCCTTGCTTTTCCAAACATTCACTGAATGACAATCCTCTATTTAAATCAAAAACTATTTTTCGGTAAAGCATCTGAGTATTTTTCTTTTTACTTTGACGGCTTAAGATTTCCATGGAGTCAAGAAGTGGAATTCCTGACTTCACGTAAGTAGAAAGTTGAGTTAAAAAGAAATTTAAATCTTTGGAACTCATTTTCTGTGATGTTGCCATATTGGCTAATCCTAGACTGGTCGATAATTTATCTTCTTCAATTTTTATGATTTCATATCCTTTATTTAATAGGAATGATTCAACATCGATTTTATTTTCGGCATCGAAAAAACTTTCAATTATTTTACCATCAATATCTTTTACCTTATATTTAAATCTTTTTAATTTGACTGTCTTCTTACTAACATTGGTTTCAGAGAAATCTTTTTTTATAGTTTGATTATTATTTGGTGCTGGATTTATGTTTATTTGTGGCATATTATTTATTAATTGTTGATTTTGAACTTGATTGTTTGGCTGATTATTGTTCAATTTGTTCACCGCCTTTTTATTTTCTTATATTATAATTGTATCACAAATATTGCTTTTTTAAAACTTTTTTTGTTTTTTTTCATATATTATGTTAGGAAGGGATATTAGTTATGAATCCAGGAAGATTTTATATGCCTAATATGGCAAATATGGGAATGAGAATGGCACCTATGAATGGTGCTATGATGAATAGTGCAATGATGAGTGGACCAATGATGCGTGGTGCTATGTCTTCTGTTCCTAGAGGAATGGGATTTTTTAGCAGAATCGGAAACAGTCTTAAATCATTTAATTTTGGGGGATTACTTAGTGGAGCTAATAAGACATTAAATGTTGTTAATCAAACTATTCCCCTTATTAGGCAAGCTAAGCCGATGGTTAACAATATGAAGTCAATGTTTAGACTGGCTAAGGCGTTTGGGAGTGAAACGGTTAGTAGTAATTCAAAAAATAGAAAAATAAGTAATAATTTTAGTAATAACGATGTTCATCATAGCAATAATAATAATGTAACTAATTCTTATATTAATGAAAATTCAGTTATAAAAAAAGAAGTTTCAGATGATAGTTATCCAAATTTTTTCATTTAAAAAGAGTTATGATTTTATACTTTTATAACATAACTCTTTTTATTTTCATAATAATTTATCAATCATTTAGTTATTAGCTAGCATTTTGTACTAATGTACCAGCAAACTTAATTGTAAATGATTTTCCTTGAGTGGCAGAACTTGTCTCAGCACTATCTAACCAGATATATAGATAGTAAGTTTTGTTTACAGTTGCACCAGCGCCAACGCTGAAACTAGTTAATGTAAATGGTGTTGTAGTTCCTGATAGTGTTCCTGTAGGTGAACCAGTATTACATCCAGATGTTTCTGAGAATGTATATTTTAAATTTGAAGTTCTTAGTGCAGATGGCAATCCACTTAAATCTAGTTGAACTGTTGATGTCATACTTGTTGCAGTTTGGTTTATTGCTGTTACCTTTACAGTTCTAACTATTGCATATGTACCTGAACAATTATTTGTTGGAACCATTTTTTGTCCAGTGATATTTCCGCCACCATCAATTGTCATAGAACCACCTTCTACGGTGAAAGATATTGCTGTATTATTAGATGAAGTCCATGTCCACCATGCGAATGTTCCACCGGCGATTAAAACAACAACCAATAATACCGTGATTATTGAAAGTATTATTTTCTTTTTATCGTTATTTTTCATTTTTCCTCCTTATTTATTATAAATATTAGCCAGTTTGAGTTGAACTAGCATGTATGTATCCACTAAATGATTTTCCAATAATTGAACTTTGATTTGTTGAAGTAACTAATGTACCATCTATCCATAAATACACATAATATGTTGCACTGGCAGCACCTTCATTAGCAAAAGTTGATGTATCTGAATATAAGGTTATGTCTTTGTTACTATCCCATGTACCAAGTTCTCCATAAGCTACGAAAGTAGTATTGGTTGTGGATGGAATAGCAGTAGATGCAGTATTATCACAATTAGCAGCAGTACCTTTACATACGGCATATCTGATTACACTTTCTGGAGTAATTGATGATGAATTTTTGTGTAATTTAATATTGAACGAACTTGCTTTAGCGGTATTAGCCGCTTTAGATGCAGTTAAAACAACATATCCTGCTTGGTCTTTTATAGAATTTCTCGCAGGGGTTGCTCCTAATATTGATATTTTGTTCACTGTGTTTCCTCCATTATATGTATACGTAAAGTTTAGTGAAGTTCCATTATATGTCCCATTTGTAACAGTAGCATTAAATGTTAACCATGCAAATGTTGCTCCAGCAATTAAAGCAACAAAGAAAATTACTCCAATAATTGTCCCTATCAATTTTTGTTTATTCATTTTTGCCCTCCTATCTTTACTCTATAATTAAATTTTATCATAAGATATTTGCTTTGACAATATTTTTAAATCATTTTATTTAATTTTCTTTACCACAAAGTATTTACAACCTGGTGCACAATTATTTTTTAAATAATCATCTAAATTTTTATAATTATTAATTTTATTTACTTTTTTTGATTTTTCGTCATAAAATCCTTTTAATCTTAATTTTCCATAGGCAATATCACCTACGATATAATCATAATCATAAAAGTAATCTGTACATTTAGATAAAAATTCTTCTTCATTAAAAGCATCTTTATAATTATTTATTAATTCATATTCAGTATTATTTATAGTTATTTTCATTTTTTATCACGCATCCTTTATTTAATAATCTTTTGAAAAAGCTGATTTAATTTGATTGTATTTATTTAAATTAGAAGCTGAATTCCAAGTAATAAATCCACCATTAAGTCCAGCATCTACCAATGCTCTAGCTTGATCACTTATCTTAGTAGCATCATAAGTAACAGTTGGATTCCAATACGGTGTATCATAGGCAGTAATCCAAGTTCTAGCAATGGCTGGAGTAGGAATTTCTGTTTGTCTTTCGACTGCTCCTTTAGCCCAATTATTGACTGTTTGATAAGCATTGGTCCATGTATCAATATTTCTACCGAAATGATCAGTATATGGCATAGAGCTTATGACATCTACTATATTGGATATGGCAGGCCAATATTGGCCATATGAGGTAACATATGTACCAGAACATTCTCCAAAGACGTCAACTGATAGATATACTCCTTCTTTATGTATTTGATCAGCAGCATAGAATAGAAAATTTTGAACAGCTTCGGCTTTTTCTTCGTTATATTTATTTTTAAAATCAGTATTACTATTTTGGGACATATTGTAGGCATCTTCCGGAAATCTAACATAATCATATTGTATTTCATTAAATCCCATATCATCAATGGCCTGTTTGGCTAAGGCAACATTATATTCCCACGCTCCTCTACTGAAGGCTGATGGCCATAATCTTTGGGATACTGGTGAATCAATGCAATCTTCTGGATGATCTTTTCCATAATGTGAATCATTGAAAACAACAATTCTTCCAATGACATATATTCCAGCATTTTTTATTTTATCGATAGCATTTTTATAGTCATCATAACTGTTAATAGCAGTATTATATGCAGTCATGGAATACTCTTTAGCAATTTCCATAGGATATGCAAGTGCTCCATCTTTTAAATCAACAACGATGGCATTCACACCGCTCGATGTTGCTATTTCTAGATATTTATCAATATTAGAAATAACGTTGGCGCCAGCATTTAAATACATGGCTTTAGCATTTTTTAGTAATGGATTATCTTTGAATTCTGGCTTTTCATATGGATAATAGTCTAGAGTTGAGGCTTTTCCACCATATAATTCTCTACTGTATTTTCTATCTTTATGAATATCATAAATACCATTTTCGTTGTAATTTCCTTTAGCTTCATTCTCTGCATCAACTAGATATTTAGCATATACCCAACCTTCCATATCTTCATATTTTATTTTGTACATATTGACAAGTCCTTGATCATCAATTTTGTCATAACCAAGAATATCTATCTTATTACCTTTTTTAACAAAGGAAGCAATTTTATAGTCTTGTTCATTTTGATAAATAGTAGCAGAAGTTCTAACGTATTTTTCTTTTTCTAACACTATGTTTTTCTCATCTTCAGTAAGATTTATTTCATTTATGTAATATTTTTTTTCTTCAATAGTGATTTCTACATAGCTAATGTCACCTATTATCTTTTTTTGATCTTTAGATTTTACTTTAGTTCCACGATAAATAATTTCTGTTTCTTCCATCTTTTCACTTTCTTCATTATAAGAATATAATTGAACACTATTGGTTGTGGAAGAAATATAATAGTTTTTATTAATAATTTTAACTGTAGTTGAACCTAATAATTTTGTTACAGCTAGAATAATGATTATACATATAACTAGTGCAATTATAATGCGACCAATTTTTAATTTTTTCTTTTTAGTTCTTCTAGTTCTGTCTGACATATTATCACCTATAATTAGTATAACACACATATATATTTTTTTCCATCTTTTATTTTAGGTTGAATATTATATTTTTTTTTGGTAAAATTTATCTAGGATGGTAAAAAGATGAAAATTGTATATGGCGATAAAAGTATTAAAGTTATAGAATGTAGAAGTTTTTTTTCAAGACTTAAAGGTTTTATGTTTAAGCGGAATATTGATTATGCACTATTATTTAATAGATGTAATAGTATCCATACTTTTTTTATGAAGGAAAACATCGATGTAATTATGTGTGATAAAAACAATAATATTATTTATTATTTTAATAATTTAAGTAAGAATAAGATTATATGGCCAAAAAGAAAAGTATATAAAACTATTGAATTACCTGTTAATTATTTTGAAATAGAATTAAACAGAAAGATAAAGGTGGAAAAATGAAAGTAGCAATTCTTGGAGCAGGAGCATATGGTTTGGCAATTTCTCAAGTATTAGTGGATAATGGTTGTAAGGTTTCAATATGGACAAAGGTTATTGATGAATATGAAATGTTAATAAACAAGAAAATTAAGGATGATTCTTTATCAAGTTTTAAATTTGATAATAACATTAAAATTACTATGGATATTAAGGAAGCAATTAACGACACTAATGCTATTTTTATTGCAACGTCAATTAAGTTTGTTAAAACTACTTTAGAAGAAATGAAAAAATATTACAAAAAAGAACAACATATTTGTGTTGCTTGCAAGGGAATAGATCAAGATAATTTATGCTTTGCTCTAGAACTAGTGAAGAAGATTTTATGCACTAAAAAAGTTGCTGTTATTTCTGGACCGACTTTTGCTAAAGACATTTTAAACAAACAGCCATCGGCTTTAACTTTGGCTACTAATTATAAATCATCAGCAATTCTTTTAAAAAAATATTTAGATAATGATTATTTGAAAATTAATATTTCAGATGATGTTTTTGGAGTTGAAATGTGGGGAGCTGTAAAAAATATAATTGCTATTGCTTGTGGAATAATAGATGGAATGGAATGCTCTACTTCGACAAAAAGTATGTTTATGACAAAAGTTATCAATGATTTTATTAAAATGATAGCATATTTTGGTGGAAAAAAGGAAACATTTTTAAGTTATGCTGGCATTGGAGATTTATGGTTAACTTGTAATTCTTTTGATAGTAGAAATTATACTTTTGGGAAATTGATTGGAAATAATAAAAATAAAGAGGAAATTAATAGATATAAAGATAGTACAACAATTGAAGGACTATATACTTTAAAATCTTTATATTTGCTATTAAATAAATATAAATATGAGATGAGTTTTATTAATATAATGTATGAGATAATTTATTTAAATCATGATAATAAAAGTATTCTTGTTTATTTAGATAAATAAATTTTAATAGGTAACTTTAAAAATGCAACTAGAAGAGTTGCATTTTTTACTACAAGTTAATTTTTAATAATACTTTTTAGTTTTTTAATTACTTTTTTCTCAATTCTTGAAATGTATGATTGGCTGATACCAAGTAAATTGGCAACATCTTTTTGAGTCAGTTCTTTTTTTTGATTTAATCCATATCTTAATTCAATTATTTCTTTATCACGAGGACTTAATTTTGAAATTTCCTCTAACATGATTCTCTTATCTAATTCTTCATCTAATCCCTTAGTAACGATATCCTTATCAGTTCCTAAAACATCTTCTAAATGAAGTTCATTGCCATCTGAATCATAACTAAGACTATCTTCAAAGCTAACTTCAGTTTTTTTACGTTTTATTTTTCTTAAATGCATAAGTATTTCATTATCAATACATCTTGAAGCATAAGTAGCTAATTTTATATTCTTGTCTAGGCGATAAGTATTTACTGCTTTAATTAATCCAATGGTGCCAATTGATACGAGATCTTCTAAATCTGTTCCAGTGTTGTCATATTTTTTAGCTAAAAAGACAACCAATCGTAGATTATGCTCTATTAATTTATTTCTAGCAAATTCATCATTATTCATTGACATTTCAACATATTTAATTTCTTCTTCTTTAGTAAGTGGCTCTGGTAGTATATCAGTGCTGCCAACGAATAATATTCTTTGGTACTTCTTCATAATTTTTAAAAATATTTTTTTTATCATTTTCTATATCCTTTCTAAGAGATTCTTATTTAAAATGCATTCTGCTCCTTCAATTCCAATCTCATCTATTAAGCCAATTAAAAGATTTTTTCGATATCCAATTTTTTCGATGTATATTTTTTCTGGCTTAAAGCATTTTAACATACCATGATTATCAATAGTGTTGTATGGAACAAAAACAAATTTCTCATTGTGATAATCAATTTTATTTTTATTTACTAAAATTATTGGCCAATTACGATAAGGGTCTTTTAGTGTATTTCCGGTGTCAAGATATGAATTTAGAGTTATTTGTGGTTTGTCTTTTAAATATATGTCAAGAAGGTAGTAATTAGAATAATTAGTTTTAATTTTATTGATACTTTTGATATAAAGAAAAGTAATGATTGGTGATAAGAAAATTAATATAATAAAATTTAAAAAGAAATTATCTGTTTTAGGAAGAAAATTTACATTTATTAGATATATAGTTCCTGCTAAAAAGATACTTATTAAATACATATAAATAATATTTTTTATTGTATGAATAATATCTTTATACTTGAATGATATAATGGACATAATGAAGGCAAAAAAGATAGAAATTAGAAAAAGAAAAATTTTATTTATATCTGTAAAGAGAAAAATTAGTGGAATGCATCCAATAACTGACGAGAGAAATATTTTTTTTAGTTTTGTTGGACGATTTAAAAGTAAGCTAGTTCCGATTAAAAGGCAATAATTTAAAATTAAATCTTCGATAACCAATAAATCAACATAAACCATTCATATCACCTTATTAAGTATAACTTGATATTTATAAATAATATGTCAAAAAGAGTTAACAAATTTGTTAACTCTTATCTATTATAAACGCAAGTCTTGCGAACTCACGGCACAGTATATATTATGCACAAAACGAAAAAAAATTTACTATATTTGAAATAATTTTAATTATTGTATCATTATTCTTAATATTCATTTACTAAGATAATCGATTGGCGAATTATGACTTTTTTATCGATGAATTGATGGAATATTTCTTCTACTTTGACAATATTCCATAAATGAATTCAATATTCTGAATTCTTCTTTATTTTGATATTGTTGATATAATAATTCAATTATTGTTAAAGCGTCATCTTTTCCATTTTCATCTTGAATTAAAGATATTTTATTGGTGGAAATTCCATGTCCAGTAATTGTATGCATGTTCCAATCCTCCATACTTGCGTCATTATGGTTAATTTTTCCTTTATACATTTCATAAGCAAATAAAAATTTCCAAGGAATTTCTTTTGTATTTTCTTTTTTGCTTTTATCATCTAAGGCACTTTGTTTGGCTTCATCAATATCATTTTTTAGGTAATCTATTCCTTCTATCAAATCTAATTTATAATATCTTCTTTGAGACAACCATTCATACATATTATTAAAAGTAATTTCTTTTTTTTCTTCATTCTTTAAATATTCACCAGATAAAAATTCTTTAGTCCAATTATCAGAATTTTGATGATCTCTATTCATTCTCCATATAATCCAAACATCAATAAGTTCAAGTACCCCCTTTATTCCTTTACTAAAAAAAACTTTAGGAGTTGTCTCTGCATTTTTTGAATCTCTTCCTATGTTAGCAGGAAAACCATTTTCTTCAATAAAACTTATATCTCGAACATCAAAATGAAATAAAGTATTATCAATATCTAAAGAAGAGAGAGTTATTTTTTTCATTAATAAATCACATTCCTTCCCGTCCTTTCAGTCCTTGAAAGTCACAAATCGAAATTAAAATTAATTAATTAATTAATTTCTTTAATGGTTTTCAGTGTTATAGGTAATCTATAATGACTCCAAGACAAAAGGTGCACACTCTGGCATATCAGACTGTTGACAAAGTCGTAAGATTTTGAAAATATTCTGGCTGTGTTTTTTTAAATACAGCATACTTTTATTTTATAAGCTTTTGTGTGACTTTAGTTTTTCACTTGCATCAGTTAAAAAACTTGTAATATTTTCATTTGGTTCCATTTGTTCTAATCTGCCAATAAGATCATTCAAAACATTTATTGTATATAATTCTCTAACTTCATATTCATAATCATAAGTATCATAAAATTCTTCTGGCTTAATACTATTGTATTTACTTTGCTCAAAGAAAGATTGTAAATTAAATAAATTGCTATCATTTCTTATATCATTACGTTCAATATTCCAAAATTTTTCACCTTTATTTTTAATTTTATCAATTAAGCCTTTAATAACCATTTCATATAATTCTTGGAACACTTCGTAATCGATTGAATCTAAACTTGTTAAATCTTTCTTAACAAGTTTGTTTTGCATTAAGTATTTTTTATAATCATCACTCTCTTCAAACAGGAAAAATTTTTCATATTTTTCAAAATTCGGTAGTACCTCTTTTATAGCTAATAATGTTTTAGCTTTAATTGCATATTTTAATTCATTTTCTATATGTTTTTGTTCATCTGTTAACTTTTCGTTATATTTAATAGATGATGAAATTTGAATTGGTTTTGGAATTCTATAGTTTAAACCTTCAAAAATTTTTTTTACATCAGTTGAATCAAACATATAATCTTTTTCATGATTTAAAAAGTCAATAAACCAAAAACCACTATTTGAATCATAAAATAAATTTTTATTTTTGGCTTCATATCCCATTTCAAACAAATCAAATCCATCTTCTATTAATTTTTTGTAATGTTCAAATGGAATATTTAAAATAAATTTTAAACTATCACACATTTCATCAAACGAAACACCATATTTACTTAAACTGGCACAATTATGTCCAGGACATTTTTGTTGTAATACATAGCAAATATCATTTTCACCTTCAATTACTCTTTTAACTACTAAATGTCTAGGTGTATTTACACCATTATCTGCTTTTTGTTGGGCACGAATACTTTACTAAAACAACATCACCGAAGTAAAAGCACATACTTCCACCATTACTAATGTTTTCTTTATTTTTAGATTCTTTAATTGCGATATCAATATCTGTCATAAAAACACCTCGTGATTATTGTATCATATTTACTTACTTCTATGGTAAACATTTTTCTATCTTTAACTTATAATTGCTAATTTTAAACATAATACTTCCATCCTGATCTGTTCTATACATTTTTGAGTCTTCCAAATTATCTAATACACTATCATTTGGATGAACATACCTATTATTTTTGCCTATACTAATAATCGAATATTTTTGTTCAATCACAGCAATAAAACCTTTACTAGAAGTTGTCTTACTTCCATGTTGTCCTGCTTTTAAAACATCTATATCATTTAAATTATATTTTTCTATTAAGTCTTGTTCTACCGATACAGAAGCATCTCCCATAAAAAGAAATTTATGATTATTAAACTCTGTATAAATAACACTTGAATTATCATTTTCATTACCGTAGTCTTTTTTGTTCAAAAAATACAATTTGTTATTATCTATATTTAATTTTTTAATACATGAGTAATATGGTATTTTCTTTTTTTATAGTACTTTTATTAGTTCTTTTTCAAGTTCATTAAATTTACCACAATTCAATATTACTTTTTTCACTTTAAAATTATTAAATAAATTAATGGCTTCACCCATATGATCATAATCGCTATGTGCTGATTGTCAATTAATAAGTCGAATGAAATCTTTTAATTGTAAAGAAAAAGGATTGCAATTTGCAATCAATTATCTTTTTTTAGCAAATTATCTACAGAATGATATATTTTATCTGAATCTTTTACCATTTCTTTTACAATACTTGGATATATTTGGTAGTTATCAACATCTTTTATATCAATCCATTTAAAATTAATCCAATCTCCTTCTAAACCCTTAAATTCAATTTTTTCAATAACATTATTATAAATTCCTTTATAAATAAGATTTATTTGCTGATTATCATAACCTTTATCTGTTACAAATTCCTCACTTATTCCTAAAAATTTGTATTCCAAATTTTCCCAACCTAATTCTTCTTTTATTTCACGTTTTGCTGCATCAATACTTTCTTCAAGTTCACCAATTTTTCCTCCAAGAAGCATGTAAAATTTTCTTCCTTCTACATTGAATAATAACACTTTAGATTCATCTTTATTAAAAATGAGTATAGAAACTCTTAATAAAAATTGAAATTCATTATTTGTATACCTAATATCCATACTATCAACTCCATATATATTATATCACACTAATTCATATTCTCTAGCAATTATCCTATTATCAGAACAATATTTAATTACGTATTCATTATCTTGTTTACAGATTATTATTCCGGCTGTATTATTTTCTTCTATTGTTTTAATATTTTTATCTATGTAGTTTATATATGATTGTATCTGCCCAGTATGCTCTTTCCTTAATTCAGTTACTTTTAGTTCTACAACTACATAACATTTATATTTAATATTATAAAGAAGTAAATCAATATAGTTATATCTATCATCAATCTTAATTTTATATTCATTTTTAATAAAAGTAAAACCTTCACCTAACTCTTCTAAAAAATAAGATATATCTTCTAATATTAATTTCTGTAACATTTTTTCTGATATTATTTCTTTGTTCCAACTATTTTTAATTTGAATAGGACTCTTTACAAAATCTACTACATTTGATTTTTCTTTTTTAATTAATTTGTTTTTTGTATGCTCTGGTAATCTTCCATACTCATTAGATTTAATTATCACTTCTAATTCTCTTTTAGAAAGATTGCTTTTAATAATTTGATTTATATAATAATCTATTTCATTATCATCATTTAACGGAAATAACAATCTATAATGTGACATTGTTAATTGTGCACCCAATGTGTGCACTTTTGAAAATAAGTATAATTTTCTAATATCAAACAAATATCTAACACTATATTTTCTCCCAATTTCATTTGTTAGTTTTTTAGAGTATTCCTTTGTTATTCCATCGCCATAATTATTTCCTGCCTCTAATAAAAGTTTGCCAACATTATAGTATTTTTGAATTTCATATTTGTTTTTACTATAATCCTTTACTTTTTTATTTAGCTCATTATCTATAAGCTCTTTCTTTATTTCATCATAATAATTCATATCTGTTATCCTTTCTATGGTGAACATGTACTTATCTTATATCCATTCTTATTTAATTTAATTTCAATACTTCCATCTAAATCAGTTCTATAAACTTTGGTATTACTTAAAATATTCAAAACGCTATCTTTCGGATGTCCATATCTATTATTTTTTCCAACACTAATTATGGAATATTTTGGATTCATTTCATTTATAAAACCCTCACTGCTACTTGTCTTACTTCCATGATGACCTACTTTAAAAAAATCAATATCATTTAGATTATATTTTTCTAGTATATCTTTCTCTCGTTCAATACCTGCATCTCCCATAAGAAGAAATTTATAATCATTATAATTAAAATAAATTACATTTGAATTATCGTTTTCATTATCATATACTCCTGTATTTAAAAACTGTAATTTATGTTTATTTATATTTAATTCTTTTAAACCTTTGTAATAATTAATTTTTTTCTTATTCAAAACTGTTATTAATTCATTTTCTAACTCATTATATTCACCAACATTAAATATGACATTTTCTACTTTGAAGTTTTCTACTAGATTAATTGCTTCACCCATATGATCAAAGTCCCCATGTGGTGATATAAGTTTATGCATACGAATTTAGGCAAAGAAAAAAGTCTTTATTTTCTTAAAGACTTAACTCTAGATAACGCTTCTTCAGGTGAATATCCATCATATTGTGGAGCATGTTCTATTTCTTTAATAGGAAATTCATCCCAATATTCTAATTTAAAGTGGTATGTTGCTACACCATTGGGTGTGTTTATTCCGACAATAAAGCAACCATTAAACATTGGATCATTTTCTTCATCAAAGTGTTTTTTTGATTTCCATGATAGTTCTGGATAACAACTGCAAATTACACTTAATAAATTCATTCTTTGGAAATATAAATCAGCAAATGTATGATTTCCATCACTTATATTTTTTACACTTGTTCCTGATTTCTTCAAATTTAATATTTCGTTGTTAATACTATCTATATTTGACATAAACACCACCTACAAATTAATTGTTATTATATCACATATTTACTATTTAATTTGCATTTTTTTATTATCTTTTTCTAATTCTTTTAAACTTCTATCTGGTGTCGGTAAATTTTCTGGCATCGTTCCGCCTAATCTTTTAATACTTTCTCTTACTTCTTTACCAACCTCATAATGAACAGAGTTCGCAGTGTATTCATTATCTACATTATCTCTTTTTAATTTGGCGTCTGTTTGTGCAATTCTAAATATATTATCCGCAAGTTCTTCACTACCCATATTATCTAGTATATCTTCTCTATATCGAAGTTTCTTTCTTTTAAATATATCATCTGCTGTTTCTCCATTATATAATCCTTTATATCCAGCATTATGAAATCTATCCAAGTCTTTTACTCCACTATTAACTGCAGTTTTATTTAAATTATAATTACCTTTTCTCGCTTGATTTCTTCTATATAGTCTTTTTTCATCTTCAGTAAGTTCATTATACTCTTTTTCAGATAATTCCTGTTTCCTTGTTTGAATTGCAAAATACGTTTGAGCAAGTGCTATTATTTGTTTTTGAGGATTGCCATTCATTACAATTAAATAACAAGCATATCTAGATAATTTATAATCTATAACATTTCTTGTTGCACCTTTTGCTAATTTTATCATTTTGCTTTGTACCGCAAAATGATCTTCTATACTGTATTTGCTTTCTCTACAAGCAACTTTAGCTCTTTCAATTAATTCATTTATACTTCGCCACTGATGATACCCTAAAACATTTTGTAATTCTCTTGCTAACCAGTAATCATTTTCGTTTTCATCTATATGTTTAATATCTTCAAATATCTTTTCTGTATATTCTTTTATTTCATTCATTTTATCATCTTACTTTCTACGGAGTACATGTTTCTATTTCTAATTTATTATTTTTAAGTTTAAACATAATACTCCCATCTTGATCTGTTCTATATATTTTTGAATCATATAAATTATCCAAAACACTATCATTTGGGTGTCCATACCTATTATTTTTACCTACACTTATAATTGAATATTTGGGATTAATCTCATCTATAAAATATTTACCTGAACTTGTCTTACTACCATGATGCCCTACTTTTAAAACATCTATATCTTGTAAATTGTATTTTTCTATTAAATTTTCTTCTACTTCTACACTGGCATCTCCCATAAATAAAAATTTATGATTATTAAGTTCTGTATAAATAACACTAGAATTATCATTTTCATTACCATAGTCTTTATTATTCAAAAAATAGAATTTATTATCATCAATATCTAGCTCTTTAATACAACTATAATACGGAATTTGCTTGTTGTCTAAAACTTTAATTAGGTCCATTTCTAATTCATTAAACTCACCGCAATTAAATATTACTTTTTCTACTTTAAAATTATTAACTAAGTTAATAGCTTCCCCCATATGGTCGTAGTCTCCATGAGTTAATATTAAATAATCAATTTTAGTGATTCCTTTGCTTTTTAAATATGGAATTGTCTTATTTGGAACAATGCTGTAATCACTATTTATTAGACCACCAGTATCAATTAATATATTTCCTTGATTATGTTGAAACTTCAAAAAAATTGAATCCCCTTGTCCTACATCTAAGTAAGTAACTTCTGTGATAGGATTTAAATATATAGATAATTTATGAGTAATTATGATAAGAAAAATATAGAAGTTCTTTTTATTATATAAAAAGAGGAAAATAAATAAATAATAAATAATTATTAATTGAATACTTGGTTTTGAAAATGAAATTATTCCTAAATTTGATTTAGAAATAGTTAATGATATGGTTTGAAGAATATTGGTAGTTATTTTTAATAAATAAGATATTTTTGGTAAAATAAAGCAAACTAATGATAATGGAAAGATTATGATACTAACAAATGGTATTAAAAT